>JAYVND010000228.1:0-6060 GCA_043758635.1 Bdellovibrionales bacterium | reverse complement strand
TCCGACACCACATTCAAAGTGGTCACTCTGTCATAAACGAATATAAGCTAGAGGGAGAGCTTAAGGTGATGAGCCAAGGAGCTTCAATGGAGATTGCTATGAAGATTGCTATGAAGATTGCTACGAACTTTACAAAGACACTGTTCGCTGGATTCGCGCTTTTCACCGCGATCGTGGGAGTCAATCCCATTGCACTCGCCGCCCACAGCGAAACGATCTCGGCTGCTGCCCTTCAAAAGGTCTCTGAAAACAACACCACCTCGGCTCATGGTCGCCGGGGCGAAAGTGGAGAGTACTGGAAGAAGCTGCAAACTGGAGATGTTTGCCTTTACCCCGATCTAAAACCGGTTCCGCTTCACCTCGTTAAACAAGACTGCCCCGAACTTGTCATTTATCCGAAAGCGGTCGAGATGATATCCAATCATCCTGGCATCCAGAAAGACGCCGCTGCTCACGCGGTGCCGTCGCCTGTCGTAAAAGCGAGTTGGTTCGACGGAAAAAAGAATGAAACAGAAGACACAAAACACTGGTCGTGCGACAAGAAACCTTACGCCGGCAATGACATGTATTTTATTGGAGTTGTCGATAACGATGATGAGTGTGAAGAGCGTGCAACCCATTGCCACTATGAACAGCACGACAGTTTTCCAACTTTCGAAAATCATAAGAAGCAAGTTCGCTGCATAGGAATTCACACGGACTGATTCCTCGAAACCTTCCGACGCAAAGGTGCAGAGCCAACTGCGTCGACCAGCACCGACGACCAGCACCGACGACCAGTGAGGAAAGTCCAGTCGATGATTGGCACAAGCGATTGATGTTGAGCGACGCGCCTGCAACTCTGTTCAACTTTGGAGTGTCCCCCTCTTTTCATTCAAATCTTCCTGTTCCTTCATAGCCTCATGCGACCTCTGTCGTGCTGGGCTTTATTTCATACAATTGACGAGCCTCAAGTCTGCTAGGATAGAGGGGGTATTTGAAGAAAAAATATCAAAAGAATATTGTTGAAGAAACAGAGCCTTAGCGGACTTTCAGACATCGAAGTTCGGAGACGCTGAGAGGAAATCGTTCAGATGAAAAAGATGGGATGACATGAAGTCACGTCCACCGTTTGAGAAACTTGCGATCTATGCACTCCTCGCGCTCTTTGCGTTGATGATTGCGGATTTTTCTATTCTCAGTGTGCGCCCGCGCATGCTTCCGGCGCAGCCGCCACCAGCAAGACATATTCAGCAATCGATGATGCCTATGACCGACCGGTCTGCCTACAATGTGGTTACGTCTCGCAATATTTTTAATGCTGATCAAAAGATTCCAACTCCATTCGGTGCAACCGAAGGAGGCCCGAAAGCCCCAGCAGACGCGCCTCCCGTGCCGACGCAATTGCCACTTCAACTTCTCGGAACCATCGTCCACGTCAATCCAATGCGTTCGGTCGCAACGATCAACTTAAAATCAAAAAATGAACAGATGGCTTTCCGCGTGGCGCAAACAATCCCGGAGAACTTAGCCGTGATTGAAAAGATCGAACGCAACAAAGTGATCTTCCGTAATAAGGCGACAATGCGGCTTGAATATGTAGAAATCAAAGAGGACGCAAAATTCAATTTTGGTCAGGCGGCAGCGATTGCGCCTGTAAAGCACGGTGAAGTTTCGCAGACAAGTGACACCGACTTCTCAATTAAAAACGCCGATATTAAAAAATTCACGAACGATTTGCCGAGCGTTTTGCAATCCGCTCGCGCCGTACCCGTACCGGGTGGATTTAGAATCGAGGAGATAATGCCCAATAGTATTTTCGAAAAACTAGGGCTGAAGCCGGGCGATACGATTCGCGGTGTGAATGGCGAAATGGTCGACACGCCGGCAAAGGCAATGGAGATGTACAATCAACTCCGGACCGCCAACAGCATCAAACTAGATATCGAGCGCGGCGGACAGAGACAGCAGAACAATTACTCGATCACGCAGTAGATGATGAATAAAGGGCCAGTCACTCGATGGAGAACGGCCAGTGACTACTTTGTAGAAGAATAGAAACCTCCACCCGCTCAAATCAGAATGATTCAACCGGGCCGAGAGCAGATAAGAAAATGAAAAAGAAATTGAGCAATGCCAAGGAAGGTAAAGCAGCATGAAGTCATTCAACACGCGAACACTCTCGAGCCTGATCGTCACCGGCTTGTTGATGCAGATGCCTGGATTCCAAGCGATCGCGCAAGAAGGCGGCGGAGGATTTGACCAGCCAAGTCCCAACTTGTTCGATGATGAACTCGACTCACCCGTCGGCTCGTTCCAACAAAACTCTCCACCACCCGCGCCACCCGTTGATTTTGGAAGTAATAACGGAAACTTCGCACCACCCGCGGGCTTCCCAGCAGACAACGCGGCACCGGCATTCGGGGGCGCCGACTCGGGACTTTCGCATACGGGCCCAATCGGCGGCACCGGAGTCGCAAACGGCAAACCGATGGCGATTAAGAAAACCGGCAAACCCGATCCTAGCAAACCAAGCATGGCCGACGCCCAAATCGAAGATATCACCAACGCCAACTTCGGTGATCTGATTGAGAGCTTTGATTATCCGAATGCAGAGATCACCGACCTCGTTAAAGCGATCAGCCAACTGACCGGCAAAAATTTTATTATCGATCCAGGCGTGCGAGGTAAAATCTCAATTGTCGCACCCACCCAAATTACGGTCGCCGAAGCTTACAAAGCATTTTTATCGGCACTTGCAATCAACGGCTTTACCGTGGTGCCGAGTGGGAAATTCTTAAAAATCAAGAGTGCGCGAAATGCACAACGCGACTCAATCGAAACGTATTCGGGCGCCTACTACCCGACTTCTGACGTAATGATCACTCGAATCATCCACCTGAAACATATCTCGGCTGAAGAAGTGAACAAGCGCCTCCGTGCGCTCGCTTCTAAAGATGGGGATATGATCACTTATGAGCCGACCAACACGATCATCTTCACCGATTATGGAACCAACATCGATCGCACGATGAAGATCATCAACGAGCTCGACAAACCTGGATTTGAAGAGCAGCTCGCCGTGATGCCGATTCGCTACGCAAAAGCGAAAGACTTGGCCGATCTGATCAATCAAATCATCAACAAAGATCCGAGTAAAAAGAGCGGCGCAAACCAGTTCGGTGGTAACCCAGGCTTTGGCGCAGCAGTTCCAAGTTTCCGTTCGCGCGGTGGCTCTGCCAACGGGGGAACTCCCGAAGAGCTTTCGATCGTGACGCCTGACGACCGTACCAACGCCATTATCGTGGTGGGTAACAAAGCCGGGATTGAAAAGGTCCGCGATCTAGTTCGCAAGCTCGATTACAAACTTGATCCGGCAGAAGCTGGTGGTGTATTTGTTTACTACGTTAAATTCGGTGAAGCCGAAAAAATCGCTCAGACTCTGAACGGCGTCGCAACCGGTACAGCCGCCGCCGGTGCGGGTGGAGCGGCAGCCGGTGGCTTTGGCGGAGGATTCGGTGGCGGCTTCGCGCCGATGCGTTCGCAGAGCCCGTCAGCTCAGCAGTCAATCTTTGGTGGCGACGTCAAGATCATTGCCGACAAAAACACCAACTCTCTTGTGATCACGGCAAGTAAACAAGATTACGATGTGGTTCGAAATCTTTTGCACAGCTTGGACATTGCAAAGGATCAGGTTTTCGTTGAAGCGATCATTATGGAGATGAACACGCAGAAAAAGAGAAATTGGAGCCCCACCTACTACCACTTTGACGCTGCTTCTCAGGGCATTGGTCGTGCGGGATTCTCGACCGAAAGTCTTTCGGGTCTTCTGAACCCGCTCTCCGATTCGGGTGCCGTTCTCGGATTCCCTCTCGGAGCGGTCAACTCAATCGTGATCGGTGGCACCACTTACCAAGTACCGTCGCTGCTCGCATTCATCAAAGTTATTCAGTCGAATGTTGAGAGCAACATTCTATCCACTCCACGCATTTTGGCGCTCGACAACGAGACCGCTTCGATCGAAGTCGGTGATAAAATTCCAATCGGCCAGGACACCTCGACCGCAACGAATGGAACGACAACCAACGCGCCGAAATTCGAAGATGCCTCGATTAAGCTTGAGATCACCCCCTTTATTCGTCCCGATTCTGAAATGGTCCGCATGAAGATCGATCAGATCGTAAAACAGAAATCAAACGTAAAGGTCGAGTCGACAACCCTTGCCAGTTCAACTACCGTGATCTCCAACCGAGAGATCAAAACAAATCTCGTGGTAAAAAACGGAGATACGGCGGTTCTCGGAGGGCTCGTGCGTGACCAAGAAAGCGTGACTGAGCAGAAGATCCCGCTCTTGGGCGATATCCCTGTGTTGGGCTGGTTGTTTAAGTCAAAGTCAGTCGACAATGACAAGATCAATTTAGTGGTTTTCATGACGCCGAAAATCATACGCAGCAACGTGAAAGACGGCCATGAAGTCCTGAACCGCATCGCCAATGACCGAATCGACTGGCTGAAGAAAAATTTCGATGGTCGTGATCCATACGGTAAGAAAATTGACGACTTGCCGAGAGCGGCATCTGCGGATGAAGATGTTCAAGACGACGATCCGATCGGAAACAAAGGAAATCGCCAACCGCAGTCGGTTCGACCGACGAAGGGTGCCCCCTCGGTCACTCCGATTCGCAAAACGAGGTAAGAAATTGGCAGCTCAGCAATTGGAAACTATTCTTTTAAAGAACACGAGCCTCACTGAAGAGCAGCTTCAGTCGCTCATGAATCTCTCCATGGATGGTGGGGGGAGTCTTCGCGATCATCTCGCGAGAAAAGAATCGACCGGTGACGAGCTCATTGCAGAACTCAGCGCAAAAATGGGAATCACCTATATTAAGGAGATTCCGATATCGGAAATTCAACCAGATATCGTGCGCAATATCCCAATCAACTTTGCGAAAAAACATGAAGTTCTGCCCTTCAAAGAAGAGAACAATCAGGTCACGATCCTCACGACCAATCCGCTAAATATGCAAATCCTCGACGATTTGCGTGTGATTTTTAAAAAGCGCACTGTGCCCGTGATGACTTCAAAAACTCGACTGCTCGAGGCGATCAATCGTGTTTACGAAAAATCAACAGCCGCACTCCAGGGTCTCGATGAGATCGAAGAAGAAGATTATGATCTCGATGAGCCGACGATCGATCTTTTAGAGTCGGGCGAAGACGACGCCCCGGTCATCAAGCTCGTCAACACTCTCATGTTCCGAGCGGTGAAAGAAAAAGCGTCAGATATTCACGTAGAACCCTATGAAAAAGACATGTGCGTGCGTTTCCGAATTGACGGAGTGCTCTTTGATATATTCAAGCCACCAAAGAAGCTACAGAACGCAATTACGTCACGTATTAAAGTCATGGGAAATTTGAACATCGCTGAAAAACGCCTGCCGCAAGATGGACGTATTCCGTTGAAGGTCGGCGGCAAAGACATCGACATTCGATTGAATTCCGTCCCGACGGCGTTTGGCGAACGTCTAGTTATGCGACTCCAAGATAGATCCAACGTTGTCTTACAGCTCGAGCAGCTGGGCTTCTCGCAACAGAGTCTTGATATTCTCCATAACGATTTACTCGAGCGCTCGTACGGTATTTTGCTCGTCACTGGCCCGACGGGTTCGGGTAAATCGACAACGCTGTACGGTTGCCTTACCAAACTCAACACCCCTGGCGTAAATATCTTGACGGTCGAAGATCCGGTCGAACAGCGGATTCACGGCATTGGCCAGGTGCAGGTGAATGCCAAAATTGGACTGACGTTCGCCCAAGGTCTTCGCGCCTTCTTGAGACAAGATCCTGACATCATCATGATTGGTGAGATTCGAGATTTAGAAACGGCCGAGCTTGCCGTCCAAGCGTCGCTCACGGGACATCTAGTTTTAAGCACTCTCCATACCAACGATGCAGCCGGCGCCCTTCCACGCTTGATGGATATTGGTTGCGAGCCTTTTTTGATTGCAACTTCAATCTTGGGGATTATCGCACAACGTTTGGTTCGTTTGCTTTGCTCACATTGCAAGATTCCATATGAGC
>JAYVND010000227.1:0-1877 GCA_043758635.1 Bdellovibrionales bacterium | reverse complement strand
CGACGGGATCTCTTGAGAGATGACACGTGAAAGAAGCGTAAGCGCCTTTGGGCCTTGCACTGCGATCTGCCCCCACTGAGCACTCTCATTTACGAGCGTGGCGCCGCGGTTGTGCTTCTCAAAATGCGCGAAATCTTTATCGGCATTCGAAGCATTCACGCAAATCAGATATTCTTCGTTTGGCTTGAGGCAGTAGACGATCAAGTCATCCACCAAGCCGCCGTCTTCATTCGGGAGAAGCGTGTACTGAGCTTGGCCCGCCTGAAGTTTTGAGACGTCGTTGGTCGTCATCCACTGCAACGTTTCCAGCGACTTCGGGCCCGAAACGCGGATTTCGCCCATGTGCGAGACATCGAAAAGACCGACACTTTCACGAACGCAGGCGTGCTCCTTCAAAAGTCCTTCGTACTGAACCGGCATGAACCAGCCAGCAAAGTCGACCATTTTAGCACCCATCGCTTCGTGTGCGGCTGCGAGTGGAGTGCGCTTCAATTCAGTTGAATTATTTTCGGTCAATCCCATTACTTAACTCCTGCTGTGCGAGAGAGCTCTGCCAAACGAAGGGTGTTCTCCATGAGCATTTGAATCGTCATCGGGCCGACGCCGCCTGGAACCGGCGTTGCCGCAGCGGCATGCCCCTCAAGTTCTTCGAAGCGCACATCTCCGCAGAGTTTTCCCGAAAAGTCACCTGTCGCCGGACGATGAATACCAACATCGACCACCACGGCGCCCGCTTTGAATGCATCGCGCCCGATGAAGCGAGGCTGCCCCGCCGCAACCACCACGATATCCGCCCGGCGAGTGTGTTCAAAAAGATTCACCGTTTTAGAATGGCAAATCGTAACGGTCGCATTTTTCTCCAGCATCAGCATCGCCTGCGGTTTTCCAACAATATTGCTGCGCCCAATGACGACAACATTTTTGCCGGTCACTGGAATTTCATAGTGATCCAAAATTGCCATCACGCCCCAAGGCGTACACGGCGCCACGCGCTTACGGCCCGCAAACAGAAGCCCGAGATTTCCTGTCGTAAGACCATCTGGATCTTTTTCGGGACGGATCAGCTCGAGGATTTTGTCGGCATCGAGATGTTTCGGCAGCGGTAGCTGAACCAAAATTCCGTCGACTTTAGAATCACCATTGAGCTCATGAATTTTCGAGCTGAGTGCGGCTTCCGAAATATCGCCCGGAACCTCGAAATGAAAACTCTCGATTCCAAGTGCAAGGCAGGTCTTCACTTTGTTACGCACATAGACTTGGCTCGCCGGATCTTCGCCGACAATCACGACCGCGAGACCTGGCGCTCGGCCATTCTCCTCACGGAATTTTAAAATCTTTTCTTTAAGCTGCACCTGGCGGGCTCTGGCCACAGGTGGCCCTTCTAAACGCATCATCATGCTGACACTTATAGGCGAGTTCGCAGACTGAGGCTAGAATTAAGGGCCAGCGCCACACCGCGACCACGGTGGGTTGATCTAAGTTCTGCGTCTGCACAAAAATTATCAACAAGGCTTTCGAAGCTTTGGGGCGAACGAAGGCCGTTCTCCTCACGGCAACTTAGGCCGTAGCGCCAGCCCCGCTTCTTGACTCTGCGGCCCACTCCGCCTAGATTGACCGTTTTAAGGAGACGCCTCATGAAAAAACCAGAAAAAGTTAAGCTCTCAAAAGATGGAAGCTCGATTGATTTCGTAGCCTCTGAGAGTCTCCCGGCCTCGACTAAAAAATTCCGTCAGAGCCCTGAGATTGAAGGCTTCTACCGCTTCGTTTTCGAAAATGATTTGCGCGGCGAATCGGTTGAGATTTTGGACCGCATCATCCAACGTCGAAAAGATGACCGCGAGGAAACGGCCCGTATCGCACGTAAGACTAAGAAATAG
>JAYVND010000226.1:0-6067 GCA_043758635.1 Bdellovibrionales bacterium | reverse complement strand
GGTTGATCGCGATTGAAGTTTGCTGTCTCTTAATGACGAACTTCTCACCGTTGACCCCACGCGATGAGATCATGCGCAGTCTTTACGTACGTGGGTTTGGAATGGCCTTCTTGTTTGTTCCGATCAATTCGGCAATATTGAGCCAATTCAGCGGACTGGAGATGGGAGAAGTCTCTGGCCTCTTGAACCTCTTCCGTCAAATTGGCGGAAGTATTGGAATTGCGCTGATTAGCACACTGCTGACGAGCAAAGGTGCGCAAAACTATATTGATTTAGCATCGAAAGTTTCGCTTTTGAATCCCAATACGCAGGCTGCTTATTACGGAAGTCTCGGTGGAATGCGTAGCAAGATGGTCGAGAGCACTGGGATGGTGACTTCGACGAGTGCCGCAATGAAGGGCATTGCGCGCCGAATGCAAATGCAGGTTTTCATGATGAGTTTCAACCAGGTCATCTGGACGCTAATGAGCATTTTTATGCTCGCGTTCATTCCACTCTATCTTTTGAAGTTTAAAAAGAAACCAGTCGTGGTGATGGACAGTCACTGATTTCGAAAGGCGAGATTGTGGTCAAGTGCCACTCGCGGCCGCGGCTCACGCGAGGCCGTCACCCATCTGCTCGACACAATTTAAGATCGCAGTTTCGGCTTTTTTTAGGCTGTCGATCCTAAGCTCGACAAACTGAGCGCTGCGATTTCCGTCACCACTCTGCGGCAAGATGCACGCGACGACTCGATTCTTCGGACAAATATCGAAACATGATGTCACTACCGTTCGAACTTGATGCTTTCCGAATCGATTGTTTGCGGACCGCTTCAACTCTTTTTGAAGTCGGGATGAAAAATTCTCATCTTTTGAGCCTGCTTTTTTTCCACATTTTTCGCAAACGAGGATGAGCGCTTTTTTAAAAGGGGATTCCACCACTTCGAGAGTTGATTGTTCATCTTTCAAACTTTTATCTTTACCCACAGCAACTCCAAAAAAAATTTTGACTCATTCTAATCTCTCGTAGCTTAGACACTACCTTAAGCGCATGTATCTGCAAAATTTGCGAATCCGGAAAAGCGAACGTGTTCGCGAATGTAGCGACCGATCTCAGTGGTTGCAAGCCACGCAAAGTGTAGAGAGTGTGATCGTTTCTGCAATCAGACTTTGATGTCGTGTCAGCAGTTCAAATTTAGCTGCCACCCGGTTTGGCGCCAATTTGGACTTTCGAATCTGACCGTCGCAACAGCTTTTGCGTGATCTACCTCTGAGGCAACGTGAGCGTTATTTGCCTTGCGGCAACGTTAGCGCTATTTGCCTTGCGGCAACGTTAGATCTATTTGCCTTGCGGCAACGTTAGAGCTATTTGCCTTGCGGCAAAATAGTTGCGGCTAATTCTTGGCAAGAGTTTGTGTCTGAGTGCCAATTCGCGGCTTGGAGGGTGAACCAAATTCAACTGAACATGTTTAAAGCTTCACATATCGTGGTCCAGATCCTGCTCAGTAGCTAGCGCAAATCTACTTTTTATCCTGATCGGTGGTTCCATGCGCGTTTCTGCACTCCTAGCATTTGTCGCGAGCCTATTTTTTCTGAGTACGAGCCATGCCTCTTACTTTATCTCGACAAAGTCTGGCCAACAAATTCAGTTTAATAAAAGAACCCACATCCTTTTTTCAGGTCGCGGAAATGATTTGGGAACTGCTCCTGAGTTCGCTTCTGCTGCAAAAGGTTACAAACTTGGTACGGCATTTTCCGACGATCAAGTGGTTTTAATTAATATCAACTCTCGCGATCGGGCTGGGGGCGAGTCGATTTTGCGTCGCTTCGGCTTTGGCAACGTTGTTTACCATTCAGATACGATGGATTCAACAAAGCTGATGGATGTGATGTCGCACTTCACGCAGATCGCGTCGTTCCATGCCTATGGCCACAGCGGAATTATCCCGGGCATTTACTTGGATGGAGTCGGCGATCACGATTTAAAGTGGATGGCCTACGATCCACAGTCGAAACGACTCATCGGACATTTCACGCCAGATGCGTTCGTCACATTGAATGGTTGTAACGGTGGTCACCTACAAGGGCCGCTCTTGTCGAAGATGTGGAGTGTTCCAGTTGCTGCAACTTTGACATCAACGCATTTTGAGTCGCAATACGAAGACGGAAATTTCTACTGGATGAATGAGCAGCGAGATCGCGACATAATGGTGCCGCAATATATTTCGACGATCCGCATGCGCCCTGACAATACAAACTATCACGGGCATCTTGGCAAATACTTGCAAGGTCTGCCATTTTTCAAATTCTTTTGTGCGGGTATATCTGAGTCTGCATGCTTGAGCGGTATGGCAAATTCGATTCGCTCACTCGTATCAACCAATGAGTTGCCAGCCCGTCCGACCGCTGATCAATACCTTGCAGCTGTTCGCGAATGGCTCTGTCCGTCGGGTCAAGCCATGGGTGATACATCTCAGGCGAACTGCATGGCAAAACTTGCGCAAATGACACCCGTAAGAGCCGATCGTACATTTAGTCCGTTCTCGGGCCACCTGGCACACTGTAATTTCGACGGTTGCTATCCAACAGCATGTGAGGCTTCGTCAGCGGCCGCATCTGCCTGTGCATCAGGCGCTGTATCGGAACGCGCGCCCTCGACATCGTTCGTTGATGAATACCTGACCTACATGAAGGCCTTTCCGTATGTTTCGGTTGGCGCAAAATTAAACTAATCGAATTTATTAAACTTTAAGGCAAAGTGACAGGGCCTATCCGGGCCCTTTTTATTTTGGCGATAGCCTTAAATCTCCGCACTCGCCGCTTTACACTCAAAGCATCGTTGCTGCGCGATCAAAAGCCGCAAAAGTTGACACTCTTTTAGACAAGATTGCCGATTTTTGTCTGTCTAATGACGCGAGATCGTATGCAAGTCACATCACATTGGCACGAAGCTTGGAGTATTGGGAGCCAGCGGAAGCCACGTCAATTGCGGTGGGCACGTGAATTCAACGAACCAGGGCCGTAGCAACTGAAAGTCGGAGTGATGACAACCAAGCGCGCGAACCAAATTTCGATGACCTTGATCTTCTGCTTATCAGCAGGAATCCCGGCGTTCGCGCAGACTCCCGAGACTCGTCCTGTTCTAACAGCCTCTGTCGGATCTCCCGTCGCGGGTTCATCGAATCCAAGTGGTTTCTCATTTGTCCCGTCTGCACCCCAGCCAGTAGCTTCGCCCACGAATTCAGGATCTGCGTCAAGCGGCGTGATGGGATTTCAAGCGTGGAAACAATTGCAATTCGAGGAAGCTAAAAAAGGCCTCGAAAAGCTTCAGGCCGTTGCGCCAGGGCTTTCAAAACTGACACCAACTGACGTAGCGAAAAATCCGAAACTTCAGCGTCTCGATCAACGCATGCGCCAGCTGCAATTCAATGTGGAGGTTGCTCAAGAGCTGACTCTCAATGATTACTTTCTGATTTATCTTAGCCAGTTCAAATCGAAAGACCTTTTGACCGATGCGGCCAAGCACCTTACGCCAGAAGAAATCGGTGAGTTGCTCCTCGCGTATCAGCGCAGTGCCGTTCGTGCGGATCAAGTCGACGCACCCGCCAACGGACTTCTCTCTGGCGTAAATCGCTCGAGCCGCCCCTCGACAACGAGCCGCGAGGCAACGGCCGCGAAAGATACGCGCCCTCGTTTTAATTGATTCCCGACCCACACCTGATTCCGACGCGTTGCGCTTTCGCCTCGTCTTCGTCTTTTTTCATCTCCCTACCTTGACAGAATTTTTTGACCCTCCATATTGGATCTGATTAAAAAAATCTCGGACTGTCGCATTTTTTGCTTTCGAAAGAGAGGCAAGAGGTGTCGGTCCAAATATTTCATCAATTAATCAGCAAGTTCACAGGAGCTTCTCGAGAAGCTCCGAATCTAAAAATGGAGGCTTTCAAATGGCAAAAAACGATAAAACTGATTTGAGCGTACGCCCACTTCACGATCGCGTACTCGTTCGTCGTATGGCGGAAGAGGAAAAAACGGCAGGCGGCCTTTTTATACCTGATACCGCGAAAGAAAAGCCACAACGCGGCGAAGTCGTTGCGACTGGAAAAGGTCTTGTCACTGACGAAGGCAAAGTTATGCCTCTTGAAGTGAAAGTCGGCGACAAGGTTCTTTTCAGCAAATTTTCGGGCACCGAACTCAAGTTCGACGGCATCGAGTATTTGATGATGAAAGAAAGCGAAATCTTAGGGGTTCTTCATTAAAGAACTCGTGCGACTTATAAAGAGTCGTCGAATTTACGAATCCCGCAGATCTAGCAGTCAGCGCGACTGAAATGATTGCGTTGGATTCTATTGAGTTGGCTTTTAGGTCGCTCGAATTCATTCTCGGCGTCGGTTTTAAATATAATTTATTTTAGTTTAATTTTTTATTAGGAGTTATTCATGAGCAAAGAGCTTCGTTTTTCGGAAGATGCACGGTCGGCGATTTTGAGAGGTGTTAACACCCTTGCAAACGCGGTTAAAGTTACTCTTGGACCTAAAGGTCGGAACGTTGTTATCGAAAAATCTTTTGGCGCACCTTTGATCACTAAAGACGGTGTCACTGTTGCAAAAGAAATCGAACTTGAGAACAAGTTCGAAAATATGGGCGCGCAAATGGTAAAAGAAGTTGCTTCTAAAACCAATGACGATGCTGGTGACGGCACAACAACTGCAACTGTTTTGGCACAAGCGATCTTCCGCGAAGGCGCGAAAATCGTAACTGCTGGGCACAATCCAATGTCAGTGAAACGCGGTATCGACCAAGCGGTTGCAACAGTTGTTGCTGAGCTTAAAAAAATGTCGAAGCCGGTAAAAGGCGACAACGAGATTTCGCAAGTTGGTTCGATCTCGGCGAACAACGATCCAGAAATCGGTAAAATGCTTTCGGAAGCAATGTCGAAAGTCGGCCGTGAAGGCGTTATTTCGATCGAAGAAAGCAAAACAGCTTTGACTGAGCTCGACGTTGTTGAAGGTATGCAGTTCGACCGCGGTTACCTCTCGCCTTACTTTGTCACCAATGCTGAGCGCATGGAAACAGTTCTCGAGAATGCCTATGTTCTGATCTACGACAAAAAAATCAGCAACATGCGCGACATGTTGACTGTCCTTGAGCCAGTTGCTCAATCAGGTCGCCCCCTCTTGATCATCGCTGAAGATGTTGAAGGCGAAGCCCTCGCGGTTCTCGTTGTAAACAAACTTCGTGGTCAGTTGAAAGTGGCAGCCGTCAAAGCTCCAGGCTTTGGCGATCGTCGTAAAGCAATGCTTGAAGACCTTGCAGCTCTCACTGGTGGAACTGTGATCTCTGAAGATGTTGGCCGTAAGCTCGAGCAAGCAACTTTGGAAGATCTTGGAACTGCTAAGCGCATCGTGATCGACAAAGACAACACAACGGTGATCGACGGCGCTGGCAAAAAAGCTGACGTACAAGCTCGAGTTGCTCAGATCCGCGCGCAGATCGAAGAAACAACTTCGGACTACGACAAAGAAAAACTCAAAGAGCGTCTCGCGAAATTGGCTGGCGGCGTAGCTGTTATCCACGTTGGTGCTCCATCTGAAGTTGAGATGAAAGAGAAAAAAGCCCGCGTTGAAGATGCATTGAATGCAACTCGCGCTGCGGTTGAAGAAGGTATCGTTGCGGGCGGCGGAACGGCGCTGGTACGTGCAGCCGATGCAATCAAGCTTGAATCGTTCGACGAAAACACTCGTTGGGGCGCTCAGATCATCAAGCGTGCATGCGAAGAGCCTTTGCGCCAAATCGCATTCAATGCAGGCCTTGATGGCGCGATCGTTCTCGACCGCGTACGTTCAAACAAAAATGCGGGATGGGGTTTCAACGCTTACACTGAGCAATATGAAGACCTCGTAAAAGCCGGCGTAATTGATCCAGTAAAAGTTGTTCGTTCAGCTTTGCAAAACGCAGCTTCGGTTTCTTCACTCATGCTCACAACTGAGACGATGATTGCAGAAGCTCCGAAGAAAGACGGCGGACAAATGCCAGGACAGGGCGCGCCAGGAATGGGCGGCATGGGCGGCATGGACATGATGTAA
>JAYVND010000225.1:0-6070 GCA_043758635.1 Bdellovibrionales bacterium | reverse complement strand
AGCGTGATCAAAACAAGGCCGAATCGCCCAGTTGGAATTTTGAAGGGGCGCGGAAGATCAGGCTCGGTTTTGCGCAGTCGGATAAGTGCCGCGAATTCCAGCGAGAGGCCTAAAGAATAAAACATGATGTCGACAACCATCAACTTCTCAAGCGAAAGCGAAGCAAACATCGCGCTCGCAATTGCGAGTAAGATCAAAACGAAAGTCGGTGCGCCCGATGTTGGTGAACGGCGCGTAAGACGTTCCGGCAACCAACCATCGCGAGCCATTGCAACGGGAAGGCGTGAGACGTAAAGCAATTGCACATTGAAAAGCGACCAGGCTGAGAGGAGAGCCGCGATGGCTCCGATGGTGCCGAGCCAAGGGCCTGCGAGCTTTGCGGCAATCGTCGGCCAGCCAGCTCCCTCGCTCCAGTCCGCAGGCGAAATTGTCGCTTTAAATCCAGCGAGGAGCGGTAGGATGTAAGACGCGATAATGATAATCATCGAGACGGCGAGTGTCCGTGGATAGTTGCGTTGCGGGTCTTCGATTTCTTCGGCGTAGGTCGAAGTGTTATCCCAGCCGCAGTAATTCCAGAGAACAATGGCTAGGCCTGCGGCAAGTTTTGGAAAACCAGAGCCATTTGGTGGGCCGGTGTGTATCGCCTCATTCAGAAGCGCCCAGTCCCCTTTGAAAAGTCCGATGACGGCAAGAAGCACAAACGGAAAACTAACAACAAAGAGATTCGCGATGGAGTTAAAGCCAACGCGGCGAATGCCTCGTAGATTCAATAGCAAAGACATGAAGATAAAGATGAAGCAAACAGCCCATTTTGTAGCTTGGCCCAGCGGCGTCGTAGCCGAAAGCATGGTCGGAAAAAAGTAGCTGAGATACGTGACAAAGAGAACAGGGTAGAGCGCGAGGTCGACCATTGAGTAACAGAGCGTCCACCAGCCCTCTTGAAAACCCCAGAATTTTCCGAGACCGCGACGAACCCAAACGTAATATCCGCCGACTTCAGGGATTGCAGATCCGAGTTCTGCCGCCATGAGAGAAATTGGAACTGCCCAGAAAACCGGCACGAGCAGAACTAAAAGGAGAGTCCAGCGAGGCCCAACCGCTCCCACCATCGCCTCTAGCCCGTAGGCCCCGCCCGAGACGGTGAAGAATATCAACGCGACTTGCGGCCAGAAGCCGATTTTTTTCTGTTCGATTGAGCCCTGCGGCGTGGAGGAGTCGGCGTGCGGATCTAGAGCCTGATTTGAATTTTGGACAGGCGAAACCGGCCCGTCTTTAGCAACCCCATTCTTTGGGCCAAACATCGCTCTCATTCCTTCTCGGGCAATGGTCTCAAGTTGTTCGAGCCATCTGATTCCATCTCTTGTTACAACATCGTAAGCCGTTCGTCAGCTTTTCATGATCTCACCCGTCAGATTTTGCCTGAACGAAAGGAGAGTGCAAGTCGTGATCTCGTCAGATTATGGATAGCGGTTTTTGAAGCCTTGAAATTTCCTTAAGTAGCCAAATTTCTATGGGTCCGGAAAAGGTCAGAATCAAAGTTCCGCGATCGCAAGCGCTAAGTTTCGTATTATGATCAAAAACAATGCCACAAGCGAATCGAAATTACCTAACTGAACTCGTGAGTGAAAGCGCCCGCTTTCGGGTTCATCGCTTGTTGGACACTCAATACGGTCCGTCCGTGATTAGCAAAACAGCGCGCAACCCGCAGCCGGGTGCACAGGATATCACTCAGCTTGAGAATGAACGACAAATTCTTCAGGCTTTGTCTGACGTGAGTGGCGTTCCAAAAGTGATCGCGTTTAACGTCGAATCGAATTCTGCAGCGTTAATACTTTCCGATTTTGCGGGCACACCGATCAGCGAAATTTTGCGAGCAGGCCCGTTCATCGTTGACGACTTTTTGAAGATCGCGGTTCAGATTGTCGATATTCTCGCGAAGGTTCATTCTTGCGATGTCGTTCACGGAGAACTGTCGCCGCAAAGTCTGCTTTTACAAATTAAGTCGGGCGAAGTTCAAATTGCGGAGTTTGGTGGGGCCAAGAGATTGGTCGGTCGCGGGCAGTTTCAAACGAGTTTGACCGGAGCTCCGCTGGCATATATCGCGCCTGAGCAAACGGGCCGCGTGAATCGCCGCGTGGATCATCGAACGGATTTTTACGTTTTGGGTGTTACGTTTTACCAAATGGTGACCGGGCATTTGCCATTTGTTGGTCAAGATGCACTCGAGTGGGTCCATGCGCACATTGCCAAACGCGCACCGTCAGTCCTCACTCACAATCCTGAGGTGCCACCATCGCTTGCAAAAATTATTGAAAAAATGATGAGTAAGGCTGCCGAAGAGCGCTATCAGTCAGCCGAGGGTTTGCTCTTTGATCTCCGCCGCGTCCAATCATATCTGAAAGACGGGCGTCGCCGCGAAGATATCGAACTCGGCTCCGCAGATCATTCCGCACGTTTCATGCTCACCCAGAAACTCGTTGGTCGCAAGGTGGAGATGACTTTGCTCGAGCGAGCGTGGCGCGATTGCAAGCAGTCCCGCCGACAGGTTCTCCTGAGCGGTGCGAGCGGAATGGGCAAGAGCACCTTGGTGCGAGAGTTCGCACGCGCACGCGTTGACGAAGAAGGAATTTTTGCTTCGGGTAAGTTTGATTCTCGACAAACCAATATTCCACTGAGTGGTCTGACCCAAGTCTTCGACGGACTGATCGACCAAATCAAAAACTGGCCTGAAGATCGTCTGCTTTCTTTCACCGCGCGACTTGAAAGCGAGTTGGGTGATGGAATTGATATTCTACTTCCCGTGATTCCTTCGCTTGCGGCTCTTTTGCAGCGGCACTCGGCGACGCGCGTTCCGCTGCGAGTGATGGAAAGAGCTGATTTTAAGCGAGAGCGCATCGCAAGCTCGGAGCGTCAGGCTCCAGAGTCAGTTCGTCCCGCGCTTCGCGGCCTAGATCGGGAACCGCAGGCCGAACACCCGGAGGAGGCTCGCCTCTGGCAAAAAGCATCGCTTGATGTCCTTCTCAGGGTCATTCAAGAGTTCGTTTCGCCGCTGATCTTGTTCCTCGATGATATCCAATACATGGATGAGGGTAGCTCGCGCCTCTTGATCAAAGAGCTCGAAAATAAAAAATTAAAAGGCGTGCTGCTCGTCGCGGCTTACCGCTCGGACGAAGGCGATGCTTCGGCGTATTTTCAGAATTTTTTAGAGGCGAGCTTACAGAGCACGATGAGTGAGTCGGCCCAGCTTGGACAATTGACGGTTGGGCATGTGTCAGAATTCGTGAGCGAGACTTTGAATTTACCGGTCCATCAAGTTTCAAATTTGAGTGAAGCGATTCATTTGAAATCGGGTGGGAATCCATTTTTTATGAATCAAATTTTTAAATCGCTCGCCGACGATGGACTTCTAAATTTGCGTCCCGGCTCCGGCTGGACTTGGGATATTTCAAGAATCACGGCACGTGAAATTCCTAATAATGTGATCGATTTGCTTTCCGTCAAAATCCGCACTCTCTCTAAAGAAGTCCGTGATGCGCTCAAGAACGCCTCTTGTTATTCCAAGAGCTTTGATCTCAGCGATCTCACTCAACTCAACGGCAACGATGAGCAGTTGAATCGCAAGCACTTATTGGTCGGTTGCGAAGCGGGAATGTTATTTCCCGAGAGCGAAATTCGGTTTAAGTTTGTACACGAGCGGATTCGAGAGATGGTTTACAAACTTTTACGACCTGAGCAGCGGCGCGCGATCCACGCAAAGGTTGGAATCAGTTTGCTCAAGCTGCAGAATCTCGATGAAAGAGCCGAGATCAATCGCGAAGGTCTTTACGATGCCCTTGCGCACGTCGCAATCGGTATTGAATTGATTAGGGATCAAGAGCAGCGAGCTATGATCGGTCGTTTCTCACTTGAAGCAGCAAGAATGGCGAGAGAATCGGCCGCTTTCGCGATGTCTTTGTCTCACGCGAATGGGGGAATTCGCGCTTATGGCCAATTCGCTTGGGAAACGGATTTCGAAAAGCTCTTTCAACTCTATTTACTCAAAGGGGAGATGGAGTATCTCACTGGTCAGCTTTCACTCTCGGATCAGTCATTTGATTTGCTCAATCGCAAAATGACGTCAGATCTAGATAAGGTGCGACTCTCCATTGTGAGGATGGGTTTGCTCATTGGTCGGGGCCGTCATCATGAGGCCATCTCAAAAGCTCTTGAGGCGCTAGCGCGATTAGGTATTCGGCTGCCAGAAAATCCTTCGGTACTCCGTATCTTACGAGATGAAATTCACTTGCGGCTCCGCATGCGTTTCAATGGAATGCCAGATCTCAGTCGATCTCAAACAGATCCCAACGAAAATGCGACGCTCGTGCGCTCGATTTTAATTCTTCTCGGGCAGGCGAGCTACTTTGTAAATAGAAAACTATTTGTTAGCGTTGGAATCTTTGGTTGTTTACGTACTTATCAGAGAGGACTGGATCGCAACGGCGCCGTCGATTTTTTCTTTTTTGGTCTCTACATTGCACGAACTTATGGTCAGTACGTAAGGGCCCTCGAGCTCACGGAAGCAGTGTTGAGTTTACCTAGTCATTCGATTCCGCGCCGAGCTCGACAGTTGATCGGATTTTCAAGGGCTGCCTTTCTTGGCCCCGTCACGATGGACTGGGAAGAGTCGAATGTCCTACTTGCAAACCTATTTAACGAATCTCGACAACAGGGTGATTTTAGCAGTGCCGGCTATGCCGCACTTTATCTTGCTTATTATTTGATCTACTCTGGTGAACCGCTTGAACTGGTTGGACCAGTCATTGATGAAAAGGTCGACTACCTCGATGAAATCGAAAATAACGGCCTCAGCGCCTCTGCGATTGGCGCACGCGCATTCCTTGAAACATTAACCGATCAGGGCTTAATACGTCAGCCGGAGGTGCACTCTGATCGTGAGCCAGGGGCTCAAGCTCAAGGTGAGCCAGGGGTTCAACTTCGCGGTGAACCGGGGGTTCAACTTCGCAGTGAGTTCTCTCGAGAAGCTTCATCTCGCGAGACGGACATTGAGAGCGCAACGGCAATTCATTTTAAGGATGCTGTCTTAGAGCAAAAACTGAACGACGAGAGCGGTTTAAATCCAAGAGCTTGGTTCACCGTTAATAAGTTTATCTCACACGTTTTGTTTAACGAGACGTTACTCGCGAAGAAAATTGCGCTCGAAGCGCGTGAGTCCTACGAAGTCATCCCGTTTTCGCTCTCGACGACGATGCTCGATCTGTTTCAGTGCATATGGTTGACAGATATTGCACGCCTCGAAAATCGACGACTCACTCGAAAAGAATCGAAGTATTTAAGTGCTTCAAAAAAGCGAATTGCGGGTTGGCTGCTCACGAATCCCCGAAATTATGCGCCGATTCTTGCACTCATCGAAGCCGAAGAGGCGGCGCTAAACGGTGAGATCTTAAAAGGGATGAAACTTTTTGAGCAAGCCACAAAAATCGCCGGGCTGGGAAAATCTTGGTTCATGAAGGCTGTCGCATTTGAGCGGGCCGCACGTTTTTATCAACGTGCCGACAGAGTTCGCATATCAGAGCTCTATTGCAAAGACGCGCTCTACGCTTATCAGCGTTGGGGCGCGACTCGAAAAGTAATAGAATTGCGACGAGAATTTCCCGCACTCCGCACTTCGATTGTTGAAATTACTTCTGGCCGCACATCTGGCCGCACATCTGGGCTGGCATCAGGCCAGAGATCAGGTCAGAGATCAGGCCAGATGTCGGGCTTGGCCTCTGATGCTCCGGTTTTCTTCCCTGATCAATTGGATATGAAATCTGCTTCTAGAGCAGCTCAGGCTTTGAGCTCTGAACTTAACATGACAGAGCTTCTTCGTAAGCTCACGCTCATCATGATCGAAAATGCGGGAGCCGAGCGCGGAGTGGTTTTACTAAAAAATGGCGATGTATTTGAAGCGGTTCAACTTCAAGAAAATGAGTCGCTTTCGTACCCCGAAAGTTTGATCAAGGCTGTTTTACAAACAGAAGAGAGTATAGTTCTCGACGACAATTTCAAAAAACTCGCATGCCAAGATGAT
>JAYVND010000224.1:0-1882 GCA_043758635.1 Bdellovibrionales bacterium | reverse complement strand
TTTTTCATAGACATTCTCCTAGTTCGAGTGAGTTGGGGGGGGGTATCAGTTCGTGAGAGGACTATCTTCCCTTTGACACAAATATTCGTTCACAGAGGATCTTTTTGAGGCGAAAACGGTGAGTCGAAAATGCTTCGGACTTCATAAAATACAAGAAATAGCGTAGACTTAAGAGATGAGACCTTTCAGCCTGAATTCAGCTCGACTCTCAAACCTTTGGCGTTTGCGCCTCTTGAGTGATGTAAAAAGCGTGAAAACTCTTCTGCTGGAGACTCAAAATTGGCCAGATTTAAGCTCCGATGAAGCCCTTCAAATCGAAATTGTGAACGCATCCCTACGTCGTCACGAAGGTCAACATCGGCTCTCACTTGAAGCAATGCAAGAATTGTTGAAAGACAATGAGACCAGCGAGTTCACACGGTCGATGGCGCTCCTGCAAATTGGGATCAGTCAAATGGCAATGTCGCTATCGAGCGAAGCGCTCCGATCTTTTCATGAAGCAATGCTCGCTTGCCCCAATCACGAATTTGCGATCGTCATTCGTATCAATCGTGCGCTTTGCCATTTCAATCTCGGACTTCCACTTAAAACTTTGACCGATGAAATTCGTCGGGAGGTTCTCGAAATTGAAAATCACCCGTTCGCGAAAAGTCTCTCGCAGTTGGATCTCATGCTGATCGAACAGGAGTGGCAGCGCGGCGATTTTAAAGCGGTGCTCAGCGCCTCAACTCCTCCCCTCACGCAATGCGCTTATTTGCAGGCACTCGCCGATAGCCTTCCATGGCTCGGTCCGGGCGATTGCACCGAAAAATTTTTAGAATCGATCGCCAGGGACGTGAAGTTTTACTGCAAAGAGGAGCGGCGTCAGACACTGGTCGCCGATGCTCGTTGGGTTTCAAAAGAGTCCACTGAATTGTCACTGCCTCTTTTAACAGACCGAATTCATTTATGGACTTGGAAGTGGATGGCGAACCCGGCTTCGCATTTGAGCTCGATGCTGGCGATTGAGCTCGCACGGTTCCCGTGGAGTGAAGCGCATCTAAGACTGACCAATATGGACTTCTTTTATTTACGATCTCTCGGCGGATGGCTCTCGGTATTTAATTCCGACTTTGCACGCTTTTTTGATGCCTGGTGGAGCAAACACGCGCCTGCGCAGTTGCAAGAAAGTTTGTTCTTCAATCTGGATTTTGGTTTAAGCCAAATGCTTCGACATAACAAATCGATTGATTTAAAAACCAATCCCCATCTTCAAAACTCAAGCGCTCATGTGCCACGCGCCTATCTCAATTTTGTTGTACGAATCGAGACATCGATAAAGGAACCCCTATTCCGGCTCGAGATCCTTCAGGTTGACTTAGCAAATTTCAATATAAGAGTTGGCAACCAATTGATGACCTCGAAACCGATCGCCCTTCTACTGGGAGAGCTGAAGACCCATGGCTCACTGAGTTTTGCGGATGCGCTTCGAATCGGTTTTGAGATTCCTGATTACGATGACTTTGTACACGCGCCCAAAATACATAATCTTTTGCAAAGAGCGAAACGGCTTTTGCCTCCCGGTGCCGAACTAAGAACTAAAGATCAGCGTCTCTATCTCGAAGAACAGTTGCCGGTGATCGAGATTCTTACGGGCTCAATTCATCAAAAGCATTTTCCGGTCTTTGATTGGGAGATCTCGACACTCGGTAAAAAACAAACCATAGGATTGAAAAAAAAAGTCAGTCAACATGGGCGCACCTCGCTTCTCGAACTCTTCTCCGATCGTAAGGCGCGCTCGCGGCTGGAGATTCAAGAGCGCCTAAGACTCCCAAAAGCCACGGCCGGTCGCTACATCACAATCTGGCTCAATGATAGGTGGCTCCAAAAATCGGGTGAAGGC
>JAYVND010000223.1:0-1886 GCA_043758635.1 Bdellovibrionales bacterium | reverse complement strand
GTGTGTTGCGTGCGAATTTATTCATTTGAAATCTCCTGTATAAATGAACTTTATAGTTATTATTTTGTACGACTGATTTTTGTGAGTGGGAATAATTGCAAATTGAGCTGAAAAACGGCATTAGGTGTGCCCAAGCTTTCAAGCTCCGCGACGAGTTTGCGGCGAAAGGCACGAATGCGTTTTCTTGCGTGCTCAACCTGTTCAGAATTCATTGCGAAGGTCATGGTCGAGAAATCTCTGTCACTGATGGGATCGTTTTCAATCGATTCGGCAGCTCTTGCTAAAAATTGATGGTGAAATTTTCGAGTCGCCGCGGTTGAGGTTGCGTTGTCAATTTTCAAAGGAAAATTCGTTTGTTTCCAGCGGCCTTCAGAAACTTCCTCAACGAGCTCAAGATTTTTGAGTCTTTCAATTGCGAGTTTTGCGTCGAGAACCGAAATGCCGATTTGTTTCGCAATCGCGCGGGGCTCAAGCACCGTCTCCGCAAGTTCGAGTGCGCTCAAAATAGCGTAATGGTGCCAATCCGAAATCACGTGAAATGTATCGAGGGTGAGGGTGTTAAAATTCTGAAAAGTTTTTGATACCGATCGACCCGTCAGCAATGCATCTCGCTGTGTCGGGTCCATTTGTAAGTAACTTGCAAGTTGCAGTGTCGCTTTTTTCGAGAGCCGCCGTTTTCCCGATAGCGCGAGCGAAAGTACGGTGATGTTGATCCCGCTCGACCGCGCAAACGCTCGGATCGAATAACTCGGATTTTTGCGGCAACGCTCCGCCAGCGCGAACCTCAAAACCGACAGTGCATCGATAGGGTATATTATCTTTTTTTGAGCATGACTCGGCGTGTTCATGCCTGGAGATGTAAGCTGATCGCCAAGAATTCGCAAGAGTGTTTGAAAACAATCTGTTTTCAAAATAAATGCAAACAGTTGGATCGTTTTGATGGTCTTTAAGGACCAAGCAACGAGGCTTCGCCGGGTTTAATTTACAAAATCACCCGGGGCGCCCATGGTTTTTCGTAATCACCCGGGGCGCCCATGGTTTTTCGTGTAACCTAATATTTTTCAGGCGGTCGTCCGGCAATATCAACCGGACGTCGAATAATCTCATTTTGTTTGACACCATTTTGGTGCGCATTCGTCGATCGACACACAACTTCTCGTACCACCCTTTTTGCACACACACGCATCGCGCTTGGACGCCTTTCACGCGCCGCAAATTTTAAATTTAGGGCGGCCTGCTGCCTGACCTTTAGAAGTGCTCGAAAGCAATCCTTGAGCTCAAAATTACCGATTGAAAACCAGTGGTACAATCCTCGGTAGTCCTAGATACCTGCGAGGTGGTAAATGAATTTAAGCGAGTTGAACGATAGAAAGCTCATCGACCAAACGATGGGGTATGTGCGTGAAGAGCGAGAGTTGCTGGCAAATATTCTCCACCACTTCGCTGAGATCCAGAGGCGGCGCTTATTTTGCGATTATCAATTTAAAAGTCTTTACCACATGGCGATGGGTCATTTCGGGTATTCGGAAGATCAAGCATGCCGCCGTATCAATGCAATGAAGCTTTTGCGAGAGCTTCCAGAAATCGAAGCCAAGATCACGTCCGGTGAACTTTCGCTCACTAACCTAGCGGCCGCTCAAACATTGTTTCGGCAAGAGGCAAAGCTTGACGGAACTATCTCTCCAGACGCCAAGCTTGAAATCTTGAAAGCGATCGCTTCAAAGTCAACTCGCGAAGCGGAGAGGATCTTACTGTCGTATTCATCGGCACCGGAGGTCGCTTGAGGTTCGTATCTGAGAATAAAATAGAATTACAGTTTATGGCTCGACAAGAGTTGGCGAACAAGATTGAAACGGTGAAAGGTCTGCTGGCGCATTCGGACCCGA
>JAYVND010000222.1:0-6102 GCA_043758635.1 Bdellovibrionales bacterium | reverse complement strand
CGCCAACGACGATTAAAAAACTCATTCGCGAAAGTGTCTTGGACATTTACGATAAGGCGATGCCAGCAGCTCCAATTCCGGGGTTCAAAAAAGCCGATCTGAAATTGATCGCGGCCCCAAAAGCGGAGTATTTGGCGAATCCAAAGTTGATTGACAAAGAAGTCATGCGGCTCCGTAAAAAAATGAAATCTGCCTCTGATAATCTCGAGTTTGAGGATGCGGCGCGATTGCGCGATGACATCAAACGTCTCGAGCTGGTTCAGCTGAGTTTGCTGGACGGCTCAGTGGAACGGGACATGGATCGCGCGTTGACCGGCACCGAGGAAGAGCCCGCAGCTGCGTTAGCGCTCGATGCCGGAGCGGCAGCGGGTGCCGAGTCGCCGGATCCAAGCAATTCGACCGGGAAGATGTCACTCGCCAATATCGATGCGATCAAGGCCTCAAACGCGAAGGCAACGCCTGCGAAGAAACCTAGTGCGACTGGTAAGTCGAATGCCGAAAAGAGCGCAAGTTCGGAGGGGAGCCGGAAAAAGTAATGAGCGACGATGACAAGCCGTTAGGGCAATGGACGCAAACCGAGATCGTGCGCGAGAAGGTGAAAGACTTCCCGCAAACTCCCGGCGTTTACATTATGAAAAATGTGGGTGAAAAGATCATCTACATCGGCAAGGCCAAAAGCCTCCGCTCACGCGTGCGCAGTTATTTCACCGACTCCAAAGATCACTCCACCAAAACTCGCTTTTTGGTGAAACAGATCCATGCGATCGACTACATTTTAACGAAGACCGAAGTTGAAGCGTTCTTACTAGAAGCCTCGCTGATTAAAAAGCATCGGCCTCGGTACAACATTCGCCTGAAAGATGACAAAGCTTATCCGTACATTCGGATGAGCATGGCGGATGCCTACCCACGCTTGTACCTTGCGCGGAAGGTTAAAAAAGATGGCTCGCTTTATTTTGGCCCTTACACCAGTGGCGCAGCGGTCTGGGGCACGATTCGGTTTTTGAATCTCACGTTTACAATTCGTGATTGCAAAGACGGTTTTATGGCATCGCGCAAGCGTCCTTGCATGACTCATCAGATCGGCCGATGCACGGCTCCGTGCACCGAGCTCATTACACCCGAACTTTACGGCGAAGACATTAAGGCTGCCGTTTCATTCTTGCGAGGGCGTGACAAGTCGGTCGTCCGCGAGATGACCGCCAAGATGAAAAAAGCGGCGAGTGAAGAACGATTTGAAAATGCTGCGAAGATTCGCGACAGCATCGAGTCGGTTAAAAAAGTTTTGGAACGTCAGGCGGTCGTCAACGACACATCTGAGATCGATCAAGATGCCGTGGCCTATCACAGTGGGCCGCAAGGCACGCTGATCGAGACTTTGCATATTCGCTCGGGCCGAGTGATCGGCACGCGCTCGCATTTCTTGCCACTCCTTGACCCGAACTCGATCGATGAAGATGCGCGTGAGTGGTTAGTTTCGTTTGTGAACCAATACTACGAAGACAACTTTATTCCAGATGAGCTGTTGCTGCCGCTCGATATTGGCCCCGACATGATGAAATTACTTGAGGCAGTTTTAAAAGAACGCTCGGGACACAACACGCGAATTCGTTTCCCTACGGATACGGCCGGGCACAAACTGCTCGAAATGGCGCAGGCGAATGCTGAAAGTCACTTTGATGCTCATGTTTCGAAATCCGAAAATAAAAAGCGTGGCCTCGAGGAGATCAAAGACCGCTTGAGTCTTCCCGAAATCCCACTTCGAATTGAATGTTTTGATATTTCCAACTTTCAAGGTGCGGAGACGGTTGCAAGCCAGGTGGTATTCGAAGAAGGCACTCCGAACAAAGATCAATATCGCCGTTACAAAATTCGCACCGTGATTGGTGAAAATAATGACTTTGAATCGATGCGTGAAGTTCTCACCAGGCGCTTTAAGCATGATGAACTCGATGATCCGCAACTGATCGTGATCGACGGTGGTAAGGGACAGCTCGGAATCGCTATGGAAGTTTTGAAATCCTGCGGACGAAGCGAGATTCCGGTTGTGGGTCTTGCAAAGGCTCGTACCAAGGGGACTTTCTCCGATAGCGAAGTCTTTGCGACAGAAGAGCGGTTCTATCTTCCGGGTCGTTCTAATCCAGTTGTGTTTAAATCGGGTTCAGAGGCTTTTCAGATTCTGGTCGGTATTCGCGACGAAGCCCATCGTTTTGCAATCACTTATCACCGCAAACTTCGTGAGGCCACGTCTCTCGAGAGCGAGCTTGATTTTGTGGTTGGCCTCGGAGAGAAGCGCAAGAAAGCTTTGCTTAAAAGGTTCTCCAATATGGATGAAATCCGTGCGGCGCAAGTCGAAGAGATCGCGGCGCTTCAAGGCTTCAATCGTGTTTTGGCCGAGAGAATTCTTTTGCAGCTGAACGAAGAGTCTCAACTTTCTGCGGAGGCCGAAATCATCCAGCCAGAGGATGATGTACAGTCCCACGCAGAGGATTAGAAGGTAAATCAATAGTCTTTAATCAGACTCATTGAGTCTCTGCCCCGAGTTGCGAGTGGAGAGTGGAGAGTTGCGAGTAGAGAGTGGAGCGCGGCGAATTTACTGGAGCTTGTATTCGTGCTCGCGCATGTGGATGAGGCACGTTGGGCAGCTAGCCACTTCTTTCACAAGCAGAGTCAGATGATCCACTCGGTGTTGAAAGTTCAAGTGGGTGCCGCACAGACAGCAAGTATTGTGCTGGTCTACGGTCATTTCTAATTGTTCGGCTGCCGAGAGTGGGTGAATTGGCACAAGGGCCTTGGCAGTTGAATTATTGTTGTTCACGACATCCTCCGGATGATTCTCAAAGTGCTAAACCAACAAGTGGAGTGTCACTTGCTGGTGGAGAACTTTTCGGAGAAGTGCCGAAGGACTTGAGTTAACTTGGCGAGCGAAGTGTTCTCGCGAGTTGAATCAGTGCGAACGACCGAGGCAAAAAATTCCCTCGAGTGCGATGAGCCAGTAACTTTTGAGAAGCGGTATGGCTCGCAATTCAAATACTTACCAAGTCTGCCTGCTCGTGACGCTTCAGGACTGAATCACAATGATTCTAAGATGTGCTGAGGTGGGCGAAGGTCGTGAAGAGCCGTAGTTTGCGTAAGCGTGATTCCGGTCATAAGGAGTGCTGCGTGGATGCCAGCATCGTGTGCTCCGCGAACGTCAGTGTGCAACTGATCGCCGAACATAACCGTACGATTCAGCTCGACCTTTCGACCAAGCTCGGTTTCGGCTCGCGCGATCCCCATTTTAAATAGCGTAGAATTTGGTTTACCTAGAACTTCGAATTTCAGATCAAGCTCGGGTCTTAGTTGTTCGAGTCCGATCTCCAGAATTCGGGCCAACGTTCCGCTCGTGAATCCAAAGCGTGTTTCACCGCGCGGGTACAAGAGATCGGGGTTGGCGAGCAAGAGTTTGAACGGTTTTTTAAGTTCAATCATTCTATTCAATGACGAGAGCAACTGGTTGAGAGTAGGTAGCGTATCGAAGCCCGAATCGTCACCGATCACGAGTGCATCAAATTCTGCTTGATCTGAAATTGGAATAATCTGCGCACCCGCTCGGCGCACATACTCATGCGTGTCATTTGTACCTAGAACAGCGCAACGGAGAAGGCCGCTGGTCGGTTGTCCGACAGTGATCGCTTGGAGAGCGGGAGCAATAGCTAGGCCCGCAGTAAGAACGCGCTCGACCGGAATTTTCAAGCCAAGCGATTGGTAAAAAGCAGCTGCAGTCTCGGGCAGTCTCGAGACGTCGTTGGTCACGATGTAATAAGGAGTTCGAGATGCGTCCAGACTACGAATGAACTCCTCCGCAAAGGGAAGTGCGCCGGCTGAGTTGACGAGAACGCCGTAGGCATCGAGTAAAAATAGTTCGTAGTTTCCGATGAGATCGCGGCCCTTCAAGACTGCCTCCTTGGATGAAAGCACATGCTAGATGAGTTGAGCGGTGGAGTCAGTCGATGGAGCGAAGTGTTAATGCGGCTACCTATTGACGTGCGAGCCTTGCGGAGTTTGTCTTTCGTTAAAGATAGCGGTAATTATGCGCAAGATTCGAGGAAATGCCATGTCTGCCAGGAACGAAAAATTAGCCGTACCTTCTCGACAGCCCGGCTTCACAGACGCGCAGCTCGCTTATCTGAGCGATGTTCTCGGAGTTCATTCATTGATCATCCCAGAAGTTTCTTCGACTGCGATGAGCTCGGCCTCCGAAGTTATCTGTGAGACGGATTCAGCTTCGATCGCATTAGTGGCAATGGATCCGACTGTTGAATCAGGGCGTGAAGTTCGAGTGCGTGGTGATTTGGCGTCGAGCCGGTTGATTTGTCTTTTTCACGAGCCGTCGCAGTGGCCATTGGTCGGTGAGCGAGCCGAGATGGCAATGAAAATGATTCTGGCAATGAAGCTTGATGCCGCTGATGTCCTTGAAATTGAATGGCAGGGAGCAAAGGTCCAAGACAACTTGCGCAGTCTGCTTTTGTCTGCTGGCTCGCGGCCCGTTCTTCTATTTGGAATCACGATGGCGCCAGTGCTTTTCAACTCCTCCGTGAAGGTGGGCGAATTTGTTGATTTCGATGGCGTGCGCGTGATGCCGACCTACGCGCTGACCGAGCTCGCAGCTCAGCCAAATCTGAAAAAAGCAACATGGTCGCACATGCAGCAAGTGATGAGAACGCTCATCTAATTTTGCCGACCGCTGGATTCGTAATTAAACGCGGTCTAGTTTACACTCATACTCGTTTAGAATTCACATTCTGGCTCGTTTCGCACTCAAGCTCGTTTGGAGTTCGCACTTTAGCTCGTCTCGCACGCACACGCGGGCTCTCGTCGTTAATCACGCCTTAGGTCACGTCTAGTGCTCAGTTAATTGATATCAATTTTGACCTCTGATCTAATAAAGAAATTGGAGTGCTTCTGCAAGTGGTGGCGCTCTCATTGGGCCTTGCCTTCGGCATTTAAAGTCAGATGCCAGATACGGGACACTTTCACAATCGCAACGCACGGCCAGGATCGGCCAACATCGGCATGAATCGATTTTCGCAACCAGGATGGTGATTTGCGATGATGTCTTCCAGAGACTCAATTGGTCTAAGTTTATTTAATTTATACAATTTAGCCGTTGTGATCCTAGGTGCGCAGTTTTTGACTGTTCCGGCATTTGCTGCGAATGGACGGAGTCGCTTGCCTAACCTTTTGATTGGACGCTTGCCAGTGGATAGTTCAGTTAACGAATCTCAGATTCGTGTGCGACTTTCGTCGGTCTCACAAGGGGTGCGAGTTGAAGGATACGATTGGCACTTCACCGGGCAGAAAAAGATGCTGCAGAAACGGGAAGCCGACGAAAAGCAAAAATCTAGTTTCCTCGTAAGCAATACAACCCCGACATCTGCTTTGCAGAATCTCAACTACACTCGACTCACGCTGAGCTGGGAGAATGAGCGGGGCGAGCCAACGCCTCTATGGACAATTTGCGATGCGCATCATCAGGTGCTCGCCCATTTTCATTCGCGAGAGCTAAGAATTTCGGGTGCGGAGTTGCGGGTGAACCAAAAAGCTGCGGCCAATCAAATCCTGTTTGCTCTGAGCAGTCATCAAACTGCAGCTTGGGGCGATGCTCATCATTCCGCTAGTGATGATGCTCATCATTCCGCTAGTGATGATGCTCATCATTCCGCTAGTGATGATTCTCATCATTCCGCTAGTGATGATTCTCATCATTCCGCTAGTGATGATTCTCATCATTCCGCTAGTGATGATTCTCATCAACGCCCCCAGATCTCGATGGATTACATCGCTCAGCTCCCGGTCGAGGAGTATCTTGCAGGCGTTCTGCCTTCCGAGATGCCAAGCCACTGGCCGATTGAAGCTCTTAAGGCCCAAGCGATTGCCGCGCGAACCTATGCGCTCTTTCGTGCGCAAGAGCGTGACTTTGATGGTCGTGCTTACCACGTCGAAGCAACGACCGGCGACCAAGTTTATATTTCAAGCCTCGCGACCCAAATGAAAACGCCAGCATCGAGTGCTATAAGCTCGGGTGATTTGCTACTTCACCAACCGCAAAGCAAAACGGCG
>JAYVND010000221.1:0-6103 GCA_043758635.1 Bdellovibrionales bacterium | reverse complement strand
AAAAAGAAAGACCTGCGCCTTCTTGAATGGTCGGCGCTCGGCAAAACGAATATGGTCGATGCAAAAACGGAAGCGCCGCAGTTCCGGTCAGTTGCAGGCGGCTTTCTCACGCAGGCGCCTGATCACACGAGTGATTGGTCTCCCGAGTGGAAGGTGATCACGGCCGACGGCGCACCGACGGCGGGGGCGGCCCCGATGTCCGCAGACTTGAACTGTGACTTAAACTGTGACTTGAAGGCAGACTTGAAGCGGGACTTGATGCTGGCGTGGAAAGTCTCAGCGAGGCTTAAAAGTAACGCGATTGCGATCGCTGCCGGAGGTCGCACACTCGGACTTGGAGTGGGTCAAGTGAATCGTGTGGATGCAGTCGAGCAGGCGATCGAGCGGATGCAGAAGCATCATCCTGGTGTAACGGGCGCAGTGCTAGCGAGCGATGCGTTCTTTCCGTTTGCGGATTCGATTGAGCGAATTGCAGATGCAGGAATTCGGTGGGTGATTCAGCCAGGTGGCTCGATCCGCGACGAAGAAGTGATTGCGAAGGCCAATGAGCGTGGCGTGAATCTTGTGCTCACGGGTGTTCGCCACTTTCGCCATTAGTGGATGAAATTTGTAGTTTGAACGAGATGGTTTCCTAGAAAAGAAAAGGCGACACGGATGGTTGCTAGCGCTGATCAAGAAAAAAATCGCAAGGACGGATCTGCAAAACAAAGTGCGGCCGTCGGCAGTTCGCTGTGGTTGGTGAAATCAGGCGAACGAATCCTGGGTCCATTTCGCACTGACGAAATCATTGAGAAAGTTCGAACTCATGAACTCGCGGTGATCGACGAAATTTCGGCGCCTGCCTCACGGTGGCGATATCTTCGTGATGAACCGACTTTTGCGCTCGTCGTCGAAGAGAGTCGGCGTTCGCAATTGGTCACGCGCGAAGATACCGAAGTGCAACTTGGTAGCCTCGACGGGATGATGGGCGTGGAAATGCCAAATACACACCTTCTTGAGCCAGCGACTCCAGCTCAGGCTCAACGCATGAATGCAACGCATGCGGGCGGCAGTCCTCACGACCAACAAAACCAGGTGCGGGATGCGGAATTTACCGAAGAGGTTCTTCGTCCGGGCTCTGCAACTCGTCCCGAAGACAATGTCCAAGGTCGCCTCTTTGGGGTGGCCCACGACAAGAAAATTGCGACATCTCTCGAGCGACGCTCGCGCCTGATTTGGCTCTCGACATTGGTTGCCGTCATTGCAATTGGTGGCTACCTCGCTCGCCAGTCATCAAACGTCGCGGCAGTGACGAGCCTAGACGGCGGAAAAGTAGATAATCAGGAACAATTTAAAGAAGCACTTTCCGAAGGCGAGCAAGCATGGAACCATGGCGACTTAGAGAAAGCCCTGCTATCTTATCGTCGCGCCGATGAGCTTCTACCGAGAACGCCTGATGTAACGGTACGCCTTTCCGCACTCGCAATGAAAATCGATGGTCAGACTGTAGCGGCGAAAAGAAATTTTCAAGATCTGCTCTCAAAAAGTGCCGACGCCGGACTTCAACGTGAGGCGCACCTCGGACTTGGTCTGGCAGCGATTCTTTCGGAAAATTATGATGAAGCAAAAAAAGAATACGACGCGCTACTCGTGACAGAGCCAAAAGATGTTGTGGTCCGATACAATCTCGGGGTCGTGAGCTATCTGAAGGGTGATTTCAAAACGGCGATCACAGAGCTCAACGCGGCTCTGCAACTAGATTCGAACTCTGGCCCGGTCGTGATTCTTTCGGCACTCGCTCGCATGCAAGAAGGTAGCGAAAATTTGAAAGATGCATCAGCCATACTTGAAACTTATTTGAGCTCTCACTATGACTATCGCCAAGAGGGTCAGGCTCTAGAGAGTTACTTAACAATTTTGCGTGGCAATAAAATGCAAGCATTAGCGGCAGCAGGACTCGCGGTTGGAACAGACCCGTTTTTGACGACCGAGCACTTACACGACCCATGGTTGGATTTGGACCCGATTTCGGCAGCCAAACTGTTAAAATTTATTCAGAAGCTGCAGGACGATCTCAAATCGACGGCGACCCAATCATTGCTCGCGATCTTTCAAGTCAAAGCAAAGCAAACGGGCGAAGCGGAGAAAACCATTGCTGACGGCTTGGCTGCAAAACCCAGCGATGGAGACTTGTTAGCGGCAAACGCATTTGTTTTGATGAACTCTGGTCGGGATGCGGATGCCAAAGCGGCGCTGTCATTGGCGCGCAAAGATGGGGCAAACCTCGCGTGGATTCTGACTGGTCGCAATTGTCAGAAGCTACATGAAGCTGTATGCGAAAAAGAGGCGTGGGATAAATTGATGCAAACAGATCCGCCTTCGCTCGTTGCGCTGACTCAACATGCGAGGCTCTTACTTGCGAACGGCGAAAAAGATGCAGCCCAACAAGATCTGCAAAAAGCAGAGGGACTCTCTCCCAAATATTTACCGGCGATGGTCCTGCGCGAAAAGATCGCCGCTCCGTGATCCCGTCAAGCCGAGGCCCAGAAGTTCGTGGGCTCTCTAGTTTGAAGCTAGGGCTTGCAACTGTTGCGGGCTTTTTTGCTTTGAGCTCGACTGTGTTTCTTACGTCTTGCAAAGAAGATGCGACGTGGAAACAAAGTAAGTTTAAAAAGCATGAGCTCTTGCAGACCAATAGCGATCCGCAAATGCCCGAGATACTATGGGAGCGCATCGAGGCGGTGTACACCGGGATTGAAGTGAAAGAGCCCGAAGTGAGTAAAAAGTCTGTGGACGACGAGTCGGCTGGCGAAGCATCGGCTGAACAGTCGGGCAAAGAGTCAGCGGGCAAAGAAGGTGCGGAAGGTAGTGGCTCGGAAGGTGGAAAAGCAGCCGAGCTTGAAAAGGGCGTGCTTCCGACGGAGTTTGCGCCGCTCAAAGTTTATCTGGTCGAAAAAAATCGCGGCGTTCTCCACGGAATCAATCACGAGATTGTTTTTGGTCCGGGTGGTGGAGAGTTGGATCTTCAAGATTTTGTTGAGGACCGCAAGGGCAGCTTCTATTTTGCGGTTGAGTTCATGCCTGATGTTCCCGTTGCAAAGGCCTCGCTGGGACGGAAGATTTTCTTTATGAGCAATAGCGTGCGTCGTCACAACAAGACAGAAACGATTGGCAATGGCTGTCATAATTACTACGACATCACATCATCGTTTGATGCAGCGATGAAAACCGACGGTTATGCGCTGAATACCACCGATCTCAGACACGTGAGCGCCTTGGCCGGAACCTTCTTTTTCGTGATGAAAAATGAAGGTAAACTTGAGATCGCTCAATTGACGATCAAAGACTCCTCGCACCGCGCGCTCCAGTGTCGGCGTTAAATGCCGTGCAAAGTTCTGAATGGTAGTTCCGAATGTTAGTTCCGACAGTTAACCCCGACAGTTAACACCGACGTGCAGTTCCGGCAGCCGGTTCCTCAATGAGTCTCTTCGTTAAATGCCTCTGCTAAATCATAGCGCCCGAGTCCAGCTTGGGGTATATTGACGGCGGGGGTAGACATGTTACCAGATTCTTCTCAGTCGGATGGCACGGCAGTCGGCGCGACCAATGGTGCAGCAGCTCCTACCAAAGCGAATGGAAATTCGGCCTCTTCGCCCGCAGATTCAAAAACATTCGTGCGCGATCTGCAGGATAAACAGATTTTTCAATCTGTTTTCTTGGTGCGCGACAAATCTCTCTTGAGCGGAAAAAACGGCAAACCCTACGTGAGTCTTTTTCTTAGCGACAGCTCCGGCTCCATCGACTCGCGTATTTGGGACAACGTTGAACAAATTAACGGCACGTTTTCGAGTGGTGACGTCGTCAAAGTAAAAGGCCAAGTTCAAATTTTTCAAAATCGTCGGCAAGCGATTATCCACAGAGTCGAAAAAGCGGAGTCGGGCGATTTTAAGATGAGCGATTTTGTGAGCTCTTCTCGACGCTCAGGCGAAGAGATGTTTTTGGAACTCATGGATTTCGTCAACCGACTCGAAGATCCAAATATCCGGCTGCTCACGACCGAAGTTTTAAACGATCCAGACATCCGTCCCAAAATTCTGATCACGCCAGCTGCGAAAAGTATCCACCACGCCTACGTTGGTGGCTTGCTCGAGCACGTGCTCTCGATTTGCGGAATGATGCGGAATCTCGCTGCCCACTATCGCGGGCAGGGGATAGAGCTCAAAGAGGATCTTCTGATCTTCGGAGCCATTTTCCACGACATCGGCAAAGTCTGGGAGCTTGAAGTTGAAAACGGAATCTCTTACACCGATCGCGGCAAACTCATTGGACACATGGTCATGGCCGTTGAGTTGGTTGAGAAAAAAGCTTCAAGAATTTTAGGCTTTCCGTCTGACTTGAAAGATCTCTTGAAACACATCATTCTCTCACACCATGGGCGCCTCGAATATGGATCGCCGAAGACACCGATGTTTTTGGAGGCGTTCATTGTTGCTGCAATTGATGATCTCGATAGCAAAATTAATTCGATCGCTCGTTTTGTAGAAGCCGAGCGCGGCTCAGGCGAAACGTGGTCCAAGTTCAATCCAATGTTCGAACGTTACTTCCATTTGAAAGTTTGAGTCGATTTCATGAATGAGTTTATTGACGCCTACAAACGGTACGACCCGGCGGCGAAATCCAAATTTGAGATCGCGTTGCTTTATCCGGGGCCGCGCGTAATATTTTTTCATCGCCTTGCGCATGCTTTTTACAATCGCAAATTGCATTTTTTAGCGCGCTTCGTGTCTGAGCTCGGCAGGTGGTTGAGTGGAATCGAAATTCACCCTGGCGCAAAGCTGGGCCGTCGCCTCGTTATCGATCACGGCATGGGGGTGGTGATCGGAGAAACCGCAGAAGTCGGGGATGACTGCATCATTTTTCACGGCGTAACGTTGGGGGGAGTTCGCTTCGACCCGGTGAAGCGTCACCCCACAATTGGCAATCGCGTTTTAATTGGTGCCGGCGCAAAAGTTTTAGGCCCCATTTTCGTCGGCGACGGTGCCCGAATCGGTGCGAACGCGGTTGTCACAAAGCCGGTCCAACCAAATGAAACGGTTGTTGGGCCCGCTTCGCGTACAGTTGATTAAGACAGTTGATTGAGGTCGATAGGCGGATCATTTATCGAGTGTTGCGCGATTTCAAAATTGGCCGATCCCCGTTGGTCGATGCGTTCGGGTAGAGAAGTAAGATAAATTCTGCTTTGCGATCGCCAAGAAGTTTTGAGATTTCGAGGCAAGTTCCCTCGCGTATCAGTTCAGTTGATTGCGTAAAATCGCATCCGATCAAAAGCTGGCGCTGTGGCCAAGCCGTCGCTAACTCATTTAAGAGGCGCGCCATTCGGTACGGTGTATCCATCAATATGACGGCTTGAGGCTCCCGGCTGAGCTCTTGAAGCGCAGCTTTACGCTCAGTTTTTTCGGCAGGCAAAAAGCCCCGAAACCGAAATTGGCTGATAGGTCGTCCCGACATCGATAGCAAGCACATGAGACTCGACGCGCCTGGCACAGGGGTCGACGTCAATCCAGAACGGCGGCATGCGGCAACCAACCGCGCCCCGGGATCGCAAAAGCCCGGTGTGCCGCAATCGCTCACCAATGCGACATTCGCAGTCCGACAAAGCTCTAACAACGCGCCCACATCCTGCTCATTGCTATGTTCGTTGAGCAGCTCCATACGCTTTTCCGTAATTCCAAGACGCTTCAGCAAAGTTGAAACTTCGCGATGCTCTTCGCCGATGACAATATCTGCATCTCTCAGAACAGAGAGAGCGCGGGCTGAGATATCCTCAGGGTTTCCGATCGGAATCGCAACAAGGCTCAATGGCATGAATTCCTCAGCTGGCGTTACCGCGCGCTGCTCCTGGGTGTGCAGGCTGAACGCAAACGGCGCGTAGTGCCCACACTCAGAGTTGAGCTCTGAGTCGCAAAGCCGTAACACTAACGGCTCGCTCGAGCAAGCTCGTCGAAGTCATTCCGAGCAAGCTCGTGGAGACTATTCCGAGCAAGCTCGTGGAGACTCTTCCGAGCACGCTCGCGGGTGGTCTTGCGATCTAAAAACGAGACGGCTACACGAGATGTCCCGCTCT
>JAYVND010000220.1:0-6111 GCA_043758635.1 Bdellovibrionales bacterium | reverse complement strand
AACGCCTGCGTCGGGCTGAGAGCTCGATGCAGCCGAAGCTCCCGACTCGTTGCTAAATATTAAATATTTAGTTTTGAAATGAGCGAGCATCTCGGCAGCCGCGCGGCGACCCGCTTGATCTCGACGATACAACAAATGCACATTCGGACCAGCGTCCATAGTGACGATTGGACCGATGCCACTTTTCTCCCACGTCGCTTGCCGAACATGGGTCAAAACGTCGAGTGATCCCGCAGTCATGTAACCAAAAGACGGACGACATGATTCAAAAAGCGCATGCATATCCCAAAACTCGGCCCAAGAAATTTCAAACGCCTCATGCCAGTCTTTCGCCCGGAGTGCCGCAATCAGCGACTGAACGCGCATCTCTGCACGCTCGGGACGTCCTTGAAACAAAAGGCTTGAAGCGACGCGCTTGTGCGCATCGGAGCTCGATACCGCTTTCATTTTTTCATTTACGACCACAACTTGGTGAATCATATCCTCGAAGCCCAGATCGGGAACGCTGTCAGCATAGTCAGCCGACCAAACCGACCATGGCGTAAAAAACGATCGGCAAGACGAGCCCGATCCTCGGCGAGAAAGCTCCGCCACGTCACGGAGCGAGGGCTTTGCTTTTGTTGTGAGATCTGCGAGCGCCTGAACTGCGACTCGGGTCAGGGCGGCAAAGCTTGATGCTGAAGAAGCCAATCCGCAGTCTGACGGAAAGTCATTCGCCGAGCGAACTAAAAAACTCCCGGTAAATCCAAATTGTTTTTTAACCATCGATAGGTGCGCCAAAAATCGAACGCGCCCTTTTTCTGAAAGTTCGATAGCTGTTAAATTTTCGTGAGTTCCACGCGCCATCAGATCTTTGCCGTCGACATCATCCAATTCGATCACGCCAAGCTCACCACTTGGCGAGAGCTTCTTCAAAGGCTCCCAAGCATCAACTCCGCCATCATGGTGCAAAAGCTCGATCTCGACGAACGTACGCAAATGATTGAGCGTGTAGCTCAATGAGGTATTTGTAGGTTTGTTTCCGTTGTGCTCGGTTTTGCCCATATATTTTATCAGAGCGATGTTCGAGGGCGCCGTTGCGAGCCATACTTGGCCCACTTTGAATTGAGATGCGGTCACGGTCTTCCACCTTCAGAAATTTGGCCGCTCGCTTGAGCCGCGCTTGAGTTTGTTATAAGTGAGGAATCATCTTCCTTCACTCGCGATGAGCGTGATTCCGTCGCTCGCGACGACTGTGATTCCGTCGCTCGCGATGAGCGTGATTCCGTCGCTCGCGACGGGCGCGAATCAATTTTCAGCCCCCCACTCAGGTCGCGGCTGGTGCCGGCGATAGAAGCTCCTGCGGGCAAAGCGATTTCAACACCAGGCTCGTGCAGAACCAAGAGAATATCCGCTCCCATTGCGCCGCAGCCCTTGGCTGCACGCACGCCTGGAACTTTACGAAGCTTCTCCAACATGTCGAGTGACTTGTCAGCAGTTAAGCCGGAGTTTCGCAATACATCTGCAAAGTCAGTGACGGCCGCGCAAAAGGATTCAGCCGCGTGACGAGACTCGAGGACATACGCCTCTTTCAAAGCTTCAATCGCGTGCGCTACGGAGACGCGCATTCGATCATTCGGGAGAGCGTCGTTTTGCCGACGTAAATGCTCATGAGTCGCAAGTTTCACGCCAGTACGGATCAGCGTAAATTCTAAATCAGCAAACGGCCACGCAAACTCGCTCGCGTGAAACGTGCGGCCATCGTAAACGGTGATCTGCCCAGTCACTTGCGAAACAAGATCGGCGCCAGAAGGAGCAACGCCCTCGCCGTTCCACGCACACTCTCGGTAAACAGAGAGTATTTTTTTCCAATCGAGTGGCAATGAGAGTGCGTGGCTCGAAGAAGATCTTAAAACACCATCGGCATTCAGGTGAACACCACACGTCCAAGAGTCTCGCGGCTCCCACCCATGAATGTAGGCATAGAGGAGAATGAACTGCGCGCTCGAGGCACCCAGCCCACCAAGTCCTTGATTGGGATCATAAAACGCGATCTCAACGCCCTGAAGCTTGTCTTCGTATTTCTTAAAGAGTAGTCCGGCTGGAGAATCCAGATGAAACGGAAATCTGAAGGGAGCGGATGCACCGACCGCGCTGACGGCGCCGGCAGCCGCATGAGCTGTACCGGCTTTAGCAAAACGCATTTCAAAACGCGGGCCTGTCGACAAGAGAATTGAAGGTCCACCGTCCATCGCCAGGTATTCCCCAAGCAAGAATGTTTTACCGGCGCAAGAAAGATGCATAGCTTAGCGAGCTCCCGCAGTCGAAGAAGCAGTTTGAACCGCCGCCTGAGTGCGAATCTCGCGAAGAACTTCGATCGCGTTGGAGAGCGTAATGCGCTTGGTGAGCATTAAAATTTCTTCCAATCGCTTTTGCACAAGCGGTACTTCTTTTTCGAGCGCGCCAGCACCGAGTGTGAGATTTTTAATATGCAACTTCATATGGCCTTCAATGATCCCAACCGTGGTAAGGGCCTTGAGCGCTCCCAAGTTTTGCACCAAACCAACCGCCGCACAAATGCGCGACAGCTGTGCCGCATGATCAATCTTCATCATTGAAAGACTCATTTGCGCTGTCGGATGGAGTTTCGTGACGCCACCAACGATTCCGACAACGACTGGAGCTTCGAAAATTCCAGTGAGGTCTCTACCATCGAATGTCCACTTGGTGATCGAACGATACTGACCATCGCGAGCCGCGTAAGCGTGAATCCCCGCCTCCACTGCGCGCCAATCATTGCCGGTTGCAATCAGAATTGGATCAACGCCGTTCAAAACACCTTTGTTATTGGTCGCCGCGCGATACGGATCTTGTAGTGCAAAGAGTGAGGCCTCTTGAATTTTATAACCAAGCTCTGGATCAATTCCGCGCATCAAAACTTTGGCACGCGTGATCTTTGTATCGACGAGGTTCGAAAGAATGCACATCGTGACTTTTTCGCCCGTGGCCATCTCAACCGGAGTCTTCAAATATTCGCAAACCTGGTTGATGATGTTCGCACCCATCGCCTCGCATGGGTCGGCAAGCACGTGAATGACCCCCATCAGGGTGCCATCCCCGCGCGAAACCGCCCGCACCTGAATCTCCTGCACTCCGCCGCCGCGTGCGACAAGGCCATGAGCGACGTCGCGGTTTGCAGCTTCAATCCAAGTCATTTTATTGGCTTCAACGATCGAGGCGAAACGTTCAAACTCCGAGACCTTCGCAACTTGAATTTGCCCGATGATTTGTTTACCAATTGACTCGGTAGTAATCTCGCCGTTTTCGCGAACCCATTTCGCAGTCTTACTCGCAGCCGCAATGATCGAAGTCTCTTCGACTGCCATCGGAATAATGATGTCGCTTCCGTCGATGCGGAAGTTTGTCGCGACACCCATCGGCATCTGGAAATAACCCAGCACGTTCTCAACAAATTTTTCAGCAAGCTCTGGACTCTTCAGTCCTCCACCGCGCATAAACGCAACATCATCAGCTGTCAAAACGCCGAGATCCATCAACCGCTCAAAGCGTTCTTCACGCGAAAGTTTTGAGAACCCTTTGAGTGCTTCGTCGCTGATGACCGTCGGCGGTGCCGCAGCTTTTGGTGCTGCCGGTGCCTGCGCGTGATCAAGACCTGCCACGTAAGTATAATCCTTTTGAGAAATCATCGCCTATCTCCTCGACCAAACTTTGTTTGCACGCAAATCATTCAGAGTGCGGCTACCCGTGCAAAACATCGCCGTCTTCAGCTCGTATTCGAATCGCTCCATCGCTTGATCCAACACTTCTTCTGCCAATATCTCTCGTGAGAGATTCGTGTTGGAATCAGCTCCGTGTCCAACTGCGAGAGCCGCCTCAATAATTGGCTTAGCCATCCCCACCATGCGAGCGCCCATCGCCAAAAGCTTTGCAACATCCAATCCAGAGCGAACGCCGCCCGAAGCCCAAATCTCATACTTCGGCTCTACCGCAATCGCGTTTAAAAGCGAATCCACTGTTGAAACTCCCCAGTCGCCAAATGTGTCGGCAACTTGCGAAAGCTTTGATCCTGCTTTGGATCTTCCGCCTTCGATGCGACCCCAATGCGTTCCGCCTACACCACTCACATCGACTGCAGAAACTCCGCAATCTCGCAGACGCCGAAGTGTGCGTTTCGAAAATCCCGTACCAACTTCTTTCACGATCACTGGTAAACCTAATTCTTTTACCAGTCGCTCGAGTGCCGCGTAGCCGCCCTTCATTTCGGGCGTGCCTTCGGGCTGTAAACACTCCTGCAGAGGATTGGTGTGCACAAACATCGCTTCAGCTTCAAGACTCTCGGCAAGGCGACGCACATCTTTCGAAGGCGTGAGAATCAGTTGCGCAATTCCTATGTTACCAAAGAAACGCACGCGTGGACATGCCTTGCGAATTTCTTTCCATTCGAAATCGGACTGTAAATCTGTTAGTTGTCGCCGTTGCGACCCCACACCCATTGCCCAGTTCCGCTTTTCGGCAGCGCGAGCCATCGTACGATTTAAGCCCATGCTGCCGGCATGACCAGCCGTCATTGAGCTGATAAAAATTGGTTTGGCGCTCTTGCCAAAGACTTGAGTGTCGATATCGAGTTCAGAAAAATTCAACTCAGGAAATGCCTCGTGCTCGAGCGAGATCTGATCAAGGCCTGATAGGCCGATGGTCTGAGTTTTGGGATCAAGCGATAGGCGAATGTGGTCTGCCTTGCGGCTTTCGAACTGCACTGGATTTTCAGCGACGACGCGTGAAGGGTGCGAAACAGCAGTCGGACCGTCAGCCTGAATATCGATCGAAGAATTTTTCTGCACGTCAAACCTCCGCAATCTCGTTCAGCAACCGATCCTTGCTCCTTTTTCCAACCAAAGCCGAAAAAGTAGAAGTCCGCATCGCAAATGCATTTTGAAATGCATCATGAAGATGAGGCCTTTTGCGCATCTTGACAATCGCAAGCGCCCAATCTCACCTGAGTTTTGACAACTCAAGTTTTGATCTGTCACATGCGGCAAACGTAGAAAAGGCCACTTCCAAAAAGAAGTAGCCCTTCAACATACGCTATTGCGATTTCATCGGCAAATAGAGTGACTACTCTCTCGCCAAACTTACAAAGTGACCCTGCAGTCGCTACAAACAATTCGCAGGAATCTCAGTCACCCCGGCTCCCGCCGGGATCAAGTGATTCTGCTTACGCAGGAATCACTTGGCGAACAAGGTGAGCGAATCCTTCGGCGTTTTTCACGGCGAGATCAGCTAAAACTTTACGATCCATCTCAATACCGGCTTTCATGAGCGAGTTGATGAGAGTCGAGTAAGTTGTGCCGTTCAAGCGCGCAGCTGCATTGATCCGTTGGATCCAAAGAAGGCGGAACGCTCTCTTTTTCACCTTACGGTCGCGGTAAGCGTAGACCATACCACGATCATTTTTCTCGCGAGCGTGAATGTAGCAACGGCTACCTGAACTGTAGTAACCTTCAGCGCGTTTTAATACTTTTTTGCGACGTTTGCGGGCGGTGACGCCTCTTTTTACACGAGCCATTTTGCAGTCCTTCCGGAGGTGACTCCGGCATCAATAAATCAAAGTGAGAGAGAAACCAAGCACAGATCTGAACTCAAGTAATGCCGACAGCCCGGGTGACCCCAAAGCAGCCTTAGCACATTAGAAGTTCAAAAGACGGCGCGTCTGGTTCATGTTTGCAGCGTGAACATAGGCTGTGTCACCAAGGTGACGCATAGTTTTTGATTTATGTGGGCTGAGCAAATGTCGGATTCCGCACTGCTTGCGTTTTACTTTGCCGCCAGGAAGAAGGCGCATGCGCTTCTTAGCACCCGAATGTGTTTTCGGTTTCATGATCTCTCATCTCTCCTGATACGTGATCAGGGCTCTGGTCAGGCGACTGCGCGAGATGCACAATTCTTTTTGGCCCGGGACAGATATGTAGGAACGCAATGGTATATCGAAGCTAGGTCTGCCTGACAAGGAAATTTCAGTCCTTTCTGTCACTTGCTTGGCATTTGGACTGACTCGAGCGGCAGAATCAGCGGCCAAGAATCCCTCCAGCTAATCCTGGCCTAAAGCCCGCA
>JAYVND010000219.1:0-6112 GCA_043758635.1 Bdellovibrionales bacterium | reverse complement strand
AGCAACACTCGCAGTGTGGCCGAGCTTGTGATGGCGGAATTCGTTGCACTCTCTCGTCAGCTTGGCGATCGCAGCATGAAGGCGCATCTTGGAATTTGGCAAAAGTCTGCAGAGGGATCACGTGAAATTCGTGGCAAAACTCTTGGGATAGTTGGTTACGGGCACATCGGGAGCCAAGTGAGCGTACTTGCCGAAGCCTTTGGTATGCGCGTGATCTTTTTCGATGCAGTTAAGAAGTTGCCTCTCGGAAATTCACATCCCTGCGATTCTTTACATGACTTGCTCGGCGCTTCTGATTTTGTGAGTTTACATGTACCAGACACTGCTCAAACTAAAGGCATGATCGGGGCCGTCGAGCTCAAGGCGATGAAAAGAGGCGCGCATCTTGTCAACGCAAGTCGTGGTTCGGTTGTCGACATTGCGGCCCTCGCAGCATCTCTTCGGGAGGGACACGTGGGCGGAGCGGCAATTGATGTGTTTCCGACGGAGCCGTCTAGCAACAAAGAAAAATTCATTAGCGAACTTCAAGGTTTAAACAATGTCATCCTCACGCCACACATTGGTGGAAGCACCGAAGAGGCGCAAGAGGCGATTGGTATTGAGGTCGCTCATAGTTTTATTGGATTTTTAGAAAGCGGAAGCACCCGCGGTGCGGTGAATTTCCCGAATGTTGATCTTCCCGTTCTCCATCAAGATTGCCATCGCCTGATCAATGTTCACCATAATGTGCCTGGTGTATTGGGCGAAATCAACTCGATCGTGTCAGAAATGGGCGCCAATATCCAAGCACAGTTTCTTTCGACGGATTCTCAAATTGGATACCTGGTGATGGATATGGAGAAGCGCGAGGCGAGCGGCGTAGCTAAGAAAATCACAAGTCTCAAGACGAGCATCAAGACGAAGGTCTTGTTCTAACCTCTACAATCAAGTTTAAAAAATTTTTCCCGGATTCATAATTCCATTCGGGTCAAAAACTTGTTTTACACCCTTCATCAACGCAATTTCAGCAGGCGTTCGGGAGTAAGTGAGAAAAGGTTTTTTCACTAAGCCCACTCCATGCTCGGCGGATATCGAACCGTCGAGTTCTTGAATGATCGGAAATAAAATTTCATTCACGCCCACGCATTTTTTTATGAACTGATCGCGCGGCAGATCGGCAGGCTTCAAAACATTGATATGCATATTTCCGTCACCGATGTGACCAAACCAAATAACTTCAAAATCTGGATAATTAACTTTTAGAGCCGCATCAACTTTCTCCAAGAACTCTGGAACGCGCGTCACCGATACCGAAACGTCATTTTTGTAAGGCGTAAAGGGCGAAAGAGATTCCGAAATATCTTCTCGCAATCGCCAAAAGTCCCGCGCCTGTGCATCGGACTGTGCGATCGCTCCGTCAATTGCCAGGCCGGTCTCGACCATTTGCTCAAAGAGCGAGAGAATTTTCTCTTCGATCTCGCCTTCGGTGTTTTCAATTTCAACCAAGAGATAGTTTGGACATTCGGTAGCAAACGGGCGTTGCAAGTGCGAATGCTCGGTTACAATTTTGAGCGCACGATCGGAGAAAAATTCAAATGCGGTCAATGGCAAATTTTCGCGGCAAAGTTTGAAGATTTTCATGATTGCAATGAGATCGGGTACGCCTAAAACCATCACGCTCAGCGGTTTGGGTTGGGCTACGTATTTCATCGACGCTTCGACGATAAATCCCAATGTGCCTTCGCTGCCAATAAAGAGATGGCGGAAATCATAGCCGGTCGCATTTTTGATCAAGCCGTGGTTAAGTTCAAGAATTTCACCGGTGCCGGTGACTACTTTTAGGCTAGCCACCCAGTCCCGCGTCAGACCGTATCGAAGAACCTTTACCCCGCCTGCATTGGTTGCAATATTGCCACCGATTTGGCTTGATCCGACGGCTGCGAAATCGACCGGATAAAAATAACCTTGCTCGAGTAGATAATCTTGCAACTGCTCGGTGACAACTCCCGCTTGCACTCGAACCGTTCGATCGACCGGATTGAGGTCCAAAATTTTATTCATTCTCTCGAAGCTCACCACCACTTCGCCGTTCAATGCACACGCTCCACCGCTCAAGCCAGTGCGTCCACCAGAGGGAACCAATCCAATTTTGTTTATTCCGGCCCATTTCACAATCGTCGCAACTTCATTTGCTGACTCCGGAAAAGCAATTGCACTTGGATGAATATCGTAATGCTTCGTCCAATCACGCCCATATGTCGTCAGCGAATCCGCATCGGTTTTCACTCGGTCTGACGGCAGAGATGATCTAAGCGTATTGAGAACGGGCGCATTTGATTCAAGAAATGGCATCAATTCGGATTCATTCATTAGGGTATTTTAGGGCTTGCGCGAAGTGGGGGTCAAGTCGGGATCAGCCGGTCTTTTTGCTATTATTTGATGAACCCGGCTGGGCAGTGAGGATCGCAACTATTCTTTGAAATGTCGCGCTTTGTTCGATACTTGGGGTCTCGCCTTTGCCACGGGCAATGGCAATTTCGTTCAACAGCTGGAGTGAAAGCGGCACGCATTCGTCGATCGCGGTGAGGGGACCGTTTGCGACAATCTGCTCCATCGCCTCGCCAATTTGCGTGACCTCGGGAAGGCCGTACGTGCGACCCGTACCTTTGAGTTTATGAAAGTCCGTTTTTAAAAGTTTAAGGTCATGAGCGCTCCAAAGAATTTGGATTGCCTGAATCTTTTCGGGGATTGAAGCAAGGTAAGTCTTTTGCAGCTCTTTCAGCAGTTCTTGAATGTCGTCGCTCATGCCGCTCGCTCCTCACTCGAGTGATTTTCGTCACGCCATTTTGGCAGAGTGAACCAAAATGTGCTGCCGTGACCAACTTCAGACTTCAACCCGATCGATCCACCATGCTCTTCGACGAGAGCTTTGGCAATTGCTAGGCCAAGACCTGTTCCTTTGACAAGCGGATTTTTTTCGGTGGATCCTTGGCGGAATTTTTCAAAAATCAAATCGCGGTCGTGCGGAGAAATTCCCGGCCCTTGATCGATGACCATAACAATTAAGTCTCCATTTTTTCCGCGATTCGTTGTGACTTTCACGGCCGAACCGTGAGGAGAGAATTTAATCGCATTGGAGATCAAATTGGTGAGCACCTGTTGCACGCGGTCGCGGTCCATGAAGGCTTCAAGGTTAGGCATAGGGGCGAGCTCAATTGAAACCCCTGCATTGTGTGCCAGGCCCATCAAGCTCTCTCGAGTTTTAGAAACCATATTATCCCAAGCGAGCCAGCTGCAGGCGAGTGGAAGTTTTCCGGCTTCGATCTTTGCGAGATCTAAAATGTCATTGATCAATCGAATGAGGCGATCGGTTTCGATTTCGGCGATCGTCAAAAGCTTTTTAGGAGCGGGCTCGAGTGTGCCTAGAACACCGCTTGCGAGCAAACTCAATGAACCTTTGATTGACGTCATCGGAGTGCGCAATTCATGACTGGCGATGCTGAGGAATTCAGATTTAGCTTGATCGAGTCGTTTCAAATCATCCATCGTGTTGATCACGCGTTCCGCGAGCGAGTTGAACGTCCGTTGCAGATCACCGAACTCAGTAGAATCAGGTTCGGAAAATTGAAATGAATAGCGATCTACCAAAAAATCCATCATCCGGTTGGAGAGGCGTTGCACGGATCGAAAGACTTTGAGATGCATGGTGATCATAATCCACAGAATCCCGAAGATTGCCGAAAGAATCGCCACCAGAGCCTGCCGTTCAGCAAACTTCTGATTGCTGTCGAGGTCTCGTCGCAATTGAAAGACATAGCGCGTCTCATGAATTGAGAAATCATGAACGCGGCGAACGAGTAGTTTGTGATCTTGAAGAGAATAAGATTGAAGAATATCGCTGAAATTTCTACGGCGTTCTTCGTTGTCGATTCCTGCACGCAGACCCTGCAGGCGCTCAAAATTGGGCTGCGAGAATTCGGAATCTGATAAAGTCTCAAGCTCAATGCGCAGATCAATACTTTTAAGAATCTGCGCCTGGATAGCCCTTGTCTCGGTGTAAACCTCATTGGCTTGCAATGCGAAGAACGACGTCGCAAAGATCGTAAGTATGGCAATGATGTTGAGACTCGCGCGAATGCTTTGCATTTTTCCCTTTAGGCTGATTCCGCAGCCTGGTTGCGTGCCAAAATGTCGTCAATTTGACGGCAGATGGTCTGCGGATCAAACGGTTTAGCAATGTAGCCGCAAGCGAGAGACAAAAACTCCGCGACATCTTTCTCATCTGACTTCGCGCTTAGAAATATAATGGGTTCGGGTCGGCTCATCGCGATCATCTCGCGGGCAGTCTGCACGCCATTTTTCTTTGGCATCATCCCGTCTAGAATGACCAAGTCAAAAGTATCGAGTTTTAGACGGTCAATCGCAACCGCTCCGTCTTCGCAGACGACCACCGTGTGACCGCCAAGCTTTTCTAAACAGATTTGCATAATTGTAGAGACGTGAACGTCATCCTCTGCGAGAAGAATACGCATTTCTTACGACCTCCTTTTGGACCCAAGCGCGGACCTTTGAGAGGCTCGATTCGCTCAATCCAAAAAACGCGACCCGTGTTTCGAAATTTCCATTCGGCACTTCATGGCTACCGATCGCTTTCATGTGCGGTGTTTCAATTCCAATCAGCGTGAAGAGACTGGTGTCGAGCTTGATCAAGTCGCCAGCACGATATGCATGCGCACATTGGAAGCTCAAGCCCACCTCAGAAAGCATCACGACTTCGACCGCATTTGAAACTTCGGCGCTGAGGCGCATTGTGGTCGTCGCAAAACTTGGCGTCTCACTTTCAATTGTTTTGAGCGGCACGACATTGTCGAGCGGCAGTGGGCTGAGGTCGCGAATTTTTTGCAGGAGTAAAAGCGGATCGAGCGGCTTAACGATGTAGTCGCGAACACCGAGTTTGACGGCTTCTTCGATGTCGGCACGCTCTCTACGGCCGGTGAGAAATGCGACAGTGAGTTGATCGAAGATTTTTTCGCTCTTTAGGATTCGGACCAGCTCAAATCCGGAGACATCAGGCATGTTAATATCGGAGAGCAAGATGTCGATGGCGGGAAGTTGCTTTTTGGATTCGCGAATAATTGAAACGGCTTCGCGTGCACTTGAAGCAAGCGTCACCACGTGCCCGTCTTTTGAGAGTAGAGCGCTTCCGAGATCGCGAATGTCTTTGTCATCATCGACTAGAAGTATGTGTGCCATACGGACTTATCGGAAAATTCTCAGCTTTTCTGAGGTTTCTACAGGTGTTTTTACCGCAGCATTTCGCTCAGAACTGTGAAGTTGCAGGCATTTTTCAGAGTCGGCTCACGATGAACCTTTGCTGAGTAGAAAAAGTCGAGGCTTAGGTCCAGCCGGGAGGAGGACGGCGAGTGAACCTTGCAAAGTGGGTCTTAGAAGGGAGAAAATTCGGGAAGCGCATTATCGAAAGCTATATAAGGAGTCTATCTTGGACAAAGCCTCGGCGATTGAAACAGATTTCACGAAACTCATGGGCTGCCGGTATCCAATCATCGGCGCACCAATGTTCCTGGTTTCAAATGTCGACACCGTTGTGGCGGTTTCGGAGGCTGGCGGAGTTGGAACTTTTCCGGCATTGAACTTTCGCCCGATCGAGAAATATCAAGCGGCATTGAAAGATATTCGAATGCGCACGCAAAAGCCGATTGGCGTGAACATCATCGTAAATAAAAGTAATTTACGTCAGGGTGACGACTTAAAGTTCGCACTCGATGCTGGCGTGAATATGTTCATCACTTCGCTTGGGAGCCCGGAGACCGTGATTCGCGAGGCTCACAAAAATGGTGCGAAAGTTTTTTGCGACGTTACAAACCTCGAACACGCCTTAAAAGTGCAGGGCCTGGGCGCTGATGGGGTCATCGCCGTGGGAGCAGGTGCAGGAGGACACGCTGGACCTATTTCGCCATTGGTATTAGTTCCTTGGCTCAAAGAAAAACTGAATATTCCAGTGATAGCGGCGGGCGGAATTGCGGCGGGATCGCAGATCGCAGCATCGCTTGCTCTTGGCGCAAGTGCGGTTTCGATCGGCACCCGTTTCATTGCGAGCTTTGAAGCGGGAGTC
>JAYVND010000218.1:0-1903 GCA_043758635.1 Bdellovibrionales bacterium | reverse complement strand
GCGTATCCCGTGCGTATCCCGTGCGTATCCCGTGCGTATCCCGTGCGTATCCCGTGCGTATCCCGTGCGTATCCCGTGCGTATCCCGTGCGTAACCGGTGCGTCTTCGGGCCGTCTTCGGGGCGCCTCTCAAGCTGACTGGTACTACTCCGGCTCAGATCACTGCTATTTCACAAAAAGGCTCTGACAAGTCGGTGATTCGTGGGCTGAGTGCACTGTCGAATTTACGAGGTCAACGCTAAATGAACGCACTTGGCCGTAGTGTTCGTGAAACACGATCTCCGCTGAGCTCTCATCCAGGTAACTTTTCATAGCATTGATGACATCGCGATTCGACATTTTTTCGGCGTGAAATTTCGAGATAAGAGAATCGATATAAGTATCCAGACCTAAATAGTCGATAGCCAACTTCATCTTGTTTTGAATCTGCAAAGATTTCTTCTGAAAGTGCAACTTGAGTATGAGCACGAGGTCGTTCGTGTTTGGTGGCAACGCGACTGTGACCGCCTTCATACGGTCGATGAGCGGATCTGGAATACCGGCATCGACAGCCGCTTGTTTTATCCACTCTTTCGAAAAAACCTTTAAGAATTCATGCCGAGGCTTTTCCCGCTCTGTTTCGCTCAGCGATTTAAAATAATCTTTCATTTTCAAAGAGCCTGCATTCGAGGTCATGATAACTGACGAGTTTTTTGAAGCCACCTGGACCGTTCGCTCTGCTCCACCGACTTTTTCATATGCGGTGAAACGATCCTGCGACATGTATGTTAAAAGCGCTTCAAGAACTTTAGGATGCGCCTTTTCAACTTCATCGATGATGATCACCGAGAATGAATTTGTCCGAATCTGTTCGGCAATTTCACTCATCAAATCATTTCCTCCACGGCCGCCGCCCGCACCGTAGCGCGCCATCTCGATCACTCGATACGGCAACCCCATCGCTTTCGCGTAAGCGATGGCGATTTCTGTTTTTCCAACTCCTGGAACTCCTGTCACAAACATTGACACTCGAGGGCCGACTCCGTCGTGAAGATTAGCGAGTGCTGTCTTCGATTGTTGAATCAACGGCTCCTTCACCGACTCCTGCCCGATGACCTGCTCACTTAGATGAATCGGGAGCATGCGGATTTTGGACCTCATCGCAAACACATCTCGAATTGCAGGATCCACCTTGTAAATGATTCCAGCAGTTTTATCGATTGTCTGCGCTGTAAGAGTAGCGCCCTCGCTTAGATTTGAAATGGCTGCCTCGAGAAGCCCAATCGATCGACTTGGTTCGTTTTCCGAAGCATTGAAATCGCTTGCGGTTTCAATCACGTGTTCCATAAGTTCATCGCCCAAGGGCGCTTGCTTTTGAAAGCCGAGCCACGCTTGAATTTTCTCACGAAGTTCGGCCGCAGTAGGGATCTTGAGTTCTATAGCCGTGAGGCGACGTTGAATCGCCGGATCGTTGATTTTTTCGTAGTATTCGGTTGGTGTGTCCGTAGCAATTAGCTTGATCGTGCCGTCGGCAAGGGGTTTTTTGAGAAACTCTAACACGTCATTTGAACTATTCGAATGTGTTCCAACTCCACGCAGGCTATGAAATTCATCCGCGAACCAAATGATTGGAACTCGCGAACTTGATTTGATCATGACCTCAATTTTTCGGTCGATCGCCCCGACGTAAGTTGCGCCTGAGCTTAAAGAAGTCGCATCGAGAACTTTCACCCTCCAAGTTCGCGGCAGACGCCGAACGGCTTCTTTTACGAGCGTGGTTTTGCCTGTGCCAGGTCCCCCGAGAAGGGCGACACTTCCGCGCTGCGGTCGGCGCAAAGTCTTCTCGATGCCATCAATCGTCGTCCGATCGCTTTCCGTCAGCGGCATCGGCTTATCGCCAATGCTGCCTAAATTTTCAAACATTT
>JAYVND010000217.1:0-6146 GCA_043758635.1 Bdellovibrionales bacterium | reverse complement strand
GCCAGAAATAGGACCGCGAAAGCTAATACCAAAACGTTGGCGATTTTTAGGAGTTTCTCTTTCATCAGTGGACTGTCTCTGGAGTTGATTTCGGTTTTTCAACCTCGGCGTGCACGGGCGCTGGCGACTTGCCAGGAACAGGAGTCGCGTTCGGAGCTGGCTTTGGCACCGTGATAGCATGAGAAGCAGAGACCCCAGAAGCACTTGATGAGACCGCTGGCGTTGCTGCAACTTTAGCTGCCGCAGATGGAGTCGAAGATGTCGCCGAAGATGTCGCCGAAGATGTCGCCGAAGATGGCGCTGCATTGGTAGTAGACGACGGCGCTGGCGGCAGAACCTCAGGCGTTGGCATTGGATTTTGTTTGCTCAAAAGCGGTGGACCAAAATCAGTGTTGCCGCCAAACTTATCGCTGAAATCTTCTTGGCCCGAATTTAAGACGACAAAAACTTCTTCGAGATTGTTTGGATTCACGACAGGTTCAACATCGGCTTCTTGGCTGATGCCGTAAGGAGTCTTATGAACCGATGTCAATTTTCCGATTGGAAAGCCTTTTGGAAAATAACCTTGAAGACCGCTCGTCACAATCATGTCGTTTGGAGCTACGTCGTCGGCGCGCTCCAAGTAGCGCAAGCGGCAAGAGTTCGAACTGCGGCCGGAGACCAAACCACGAGCACGAGTTCTTTGCACGACCCCATCGATGGCGGCCGACCTGTCGGTGAGCACGAGAACCTGAGCCGAATCATAGTTCGCGTGCAAGATATAACCAACGACGCCGTTTACGGTAATCACACCCTGCAGCTTGCGTAGGCCATCGCGAGTTCCTCGATTGATACGAATTGAGTAGTGATCGGGAGACAAATCTCTGGCGATCACCTTCGCGCCTAAGATCTTCATTGCCGTCCGCTGCTTAAAGTCGATCAAATGATTGAGTCGCTCGTTTTCAAGCTTTAATTCAGTCATTGCCCCTAGCTGAGCACGCAATTCTTCGTTTTCTTTTTGCAACGCCATGTTCTTACGCTTGATGCCCATAAGTTTCAAATACATCGAAGTGGTTCCACGCACACCACTTGTGAACGTGGAGTAACCACTTTGTACGCCGCTCACGGCAAGCGTGAAAGGTTTCCGGTACCAAGGGTCTTCACCGGGATTACGTTTCATGTTGATCGAGAGCAAAGGCAGCGCGATCACAATGAGGACAATGAGAGCCTTCCTCAGGTCAAATGCGAAGAAATTCAATGCCAAACTCCCTGGTTCAAAGGGCCGGTTTTGGCTCGCTCACACGAATGCGCGAGAGACAAAATCGGAGGAGAAGTTGATAGATCACGCAGTCTTCGCGCTCAATGTACGCAACAAAAACTTTGCAGGCCTGCGACAACGGTAGCAAAGAGAGTTTTGGATTCCAACAAATCTCCTTGAAAAAAGAGATAAAAATGGCTGTTATACGGCTTGTCCGCATTGAAACTGAGGAGTCCCGAATGTTTGAAGCCTTAAGGCACAACTTTTCTTACAACTGGAAAAACAATCGCCGCAAAGCCATGAAGGATCTTACGGCTTGGTTTATTTTCGGAGCGATCATCTTGGTTTTCGTTTTTTGGGGAATGCAGCGCAACCAGCAAATGGGTGCTGGTGTAGGCGGAGCGGCGGCGACCGTTAACAATGATTCGATATCGCCCGCGCAACTCAGCGATGCGATCGAGAATCTCAAACGCGATCCGCGCATGGCTCAACTCGAGCAAATGGGGCCGGATATGGCGCGCCAAATGTTGCAGCGCCAAGCGATGAGTCAGTTGGTAGAGATGGAATTGATTCGCCAAGCCAATCAGCGAAATCACGTGATGACCTCTGACGCAGAAGTTCGCGAAGTCATTACGTCGATTCCGGAATTCAATGATAAAGGCCAGTTCCGCCGCGAACGTTACATGAACTATCTTGCCGCCGTTCATAAGTCGCCGGGTGAGTTTGAGAATGTTGTGCGGAATCAGCAAGCACTGCGCAAGATGGTGACAATCTTTAGCTCTGCCCTTCATCCACTCGACCTCTCCAAAGAAAAACAAAAGTCTCTCGAGTCGATGAAAACCAATATGGAATTCGTATCGGTACCCACCGATGAACTTGTGATTCCTGAGACTATTGCGGCAGCAGACGTTAAAAAGTTTTTGGCTGATGTCGGCAATAAAGCAAAAATTAAAGATTACTTTGATACCCATAAAACGGATTTCACTAAAGAAGAGCAAGTGAAAGCTCGTCACATCCTGATTCAAGCAAAAGCCGGCGATGCAACTGCGGAAGCGGCGGCTCTTGCGAAAGCGAAAGAGATCCAAGCAAAAGCGAAAACCGAAGATTTCGCAAAACTTGCTTCGACCTACAGTGAAGATCCGGGTAGCAAAAGCAGCGGCGGACTTCTTGATTTCTTTAGCCGTGGCCGAATGGTGAAAGAGTTTGAAGACGCGGCATTTACCCAGCCCACTGGACAAGTGGGCGAGCCTGTTAAGACGAGCTATGGCTACCACCTGATCAAGGTCTTAGAAAAGAAGCCAGCCCACTCAGATACGCTCGAAGCCGCTCAGGAGACGATTGCTGAGCGCCTGATTGCTCGCGATCGCACGCAAGCAGATATGCAGGCTCTCGAGGCCGCTCTTCAAAAGAGCGATAACGCTTTGGTCAGCAAGTTTGTGACCGATCATAAATTGAAGTGGGAAGAGACGGGCGTTTTCTCGATCGACGCTCAATCGGTTCCGAAAGTTGGTCAGAATGAAGAGCTCGCTGCAGAGGCATTTAAACTTTCGGCCGAGCATCCGTTGGCGAAGAGTTTGATTCGTCAAGGACCTCACGCCTACATCACGCGCTACAAGGCGGTTCCGGCTGATGCGAAAAAAGATGCGAAGTCTGACGAGACTGCGATTATGATGCGTGAAATGATGGCCGGTCGTCAAAGCGAGGACACGCTTCAGAACTGGATCACGGATATGCGGAAAAACTCGAAGATCGTGATCAACGGCTCGGTTTCAGCTAACACCGGCGCTCCACCCGATTCAGGTGACTGAAATTACTCAGCCATCTTTGCGCGAACATGGACGCAATTCGTTTCGCTCTTGATTCAGCTTTTCTAAAAATCTTTTCAGAAAATCGAACCCCGCGCCTTTTTGAGGTGCGGGGTTTTTTTCTGAGTGCTGGCGCACTCAGGTTTTCCCGCGATTCAGGTTTCGTATTTGTCCCGACGTGAGTCAGCCTAGACCTTCGTCGGTTTCAAAAGAACAAAGTCGAAATAATGCCAACTTCTGACTTGCGCGAACCGTTCTCCAATATAGCGCGACCTAAATTGAGAAATCTCTTTTCATAACAGGCATTTGTTGCGCTTTTATGAAGACTGCTCATCTCACTACATAATTCGCGATCCTGGACCGAAGAGTGGGTACGGACCAGGCAAATGGTCCGTAAGGGGATCGCCGCATGTACGTTGGATGGTTGAGCGCCCAATTGAAGTTTGAGTCGAAAGTCGAGTTGAAAAGCCAGCTAACCCAGCGGTTGAATGGCCCGCTCTACCAGCACTTAAAACGCCAGTTGATAGGCCAGTTGAATGGCCAATTCAATTGGCGGTTGAGTTGCCAATTCAATTGGCGATTGAATAACAAAATTTTCTTCATAGCAGTTATTTCGTCACTCTCTTTCATTGCGGTGATTCCTCAAGAAGCTCGGGCCCAAAACCCAAACTCTAACTTGGACCCGAATCCAGTAACGCCTACTCTCGCGCAGACGTATGAGGTCGTGCCTGGAGAAGTCATCGTCAAACTTAAGGGCAAATCGTCGTCGCAGTCGGCGCGCGCTTTCATCGGAAAATCTGTTTCTGAAAAAGCTATGACCCTTAAGGGCTCGTGGAGCGGGCTCAACATGCATTCGTTCGCGCTAAAATCTGGTCAAAGCATGGACTCAGCTCTCGCTGATCTGCGTGCTGATTCGACAGTCGAGTACGCCGAACCCAATTACGTTGTGCACAAGCAGTCGGTTGGCGATCCAACCGATGTCGTAAGCTATCAACAAGCAGTTGATCTAGCCACTCAAAATCAGAATTTGCAGTCGGCGTCGAACAGTGGCCAGATGCATGCCGCAACTGCAACCAATACCTTTGCGAGTTCGGGCTACCAGACTGATTCGCCTATCCAGTATTCGTCAGCTTGGAATGGCCAGTCGGGAAGTCGGTCACCCGTCATCGTCGCCGTGATCGACACCGGAATAGATTTCGCTCACCCCGTTTTCACGCAAACAGGAGTTATTTACACAAATACTCGCGAAACTGCGGCTAACAACTTAGACGACGATGGCAACGGATTTATCGATGACGTTCACGGTTGGAATTTCGTAAATGGTAACAACAATCCACAAGACGACGCCGGTCACGGCTCGCACGTCTCAGGGATCATCCTGGGTGTTTCGCAAAATATTTTGGGAAACAATCTTGCGGCGGCAAGCATTCGAATTATGCCGCTTAAATTTTTAGATAGTTCGGGTTCCGGCTCTACGTCCGACGCAGTTCAAGCGATCTACTACGCTGCGAACAATGGAGCACAGGTGATGAATAACTCTTGGGGTGGTGGAGGGTTCAGTAATTCACTGCTAGATGCGATCGCGTACGCCTACCAGAAGCGAGTGCTATTTGTCGCGGCCGCTGGAAATGCTTCGACCAACAATGACTCAGCTCCGACTTATCCTGCCAACTACAATGTGCCAAACGTGATCTCCGTTGCGGCAACGAGCGATCAAGATGGCCTTGCTGGATTCTCAAATTACGGTGTCCAGACTGTTCATATGGGATCACCTGGTGTGAGTATTTACAGCACGCTTCCAAGATCGTCGATGGGTCGTGAGTCCGGAACCAGCATGGCCACGCCTTTTATCACGGGCATTGCGGCGCTGATGTTCCGCGAGCAACCAACCCTTTCGGCCTACCAGGTGAAGAACCTTATTTTTGGTGGTGGAGATTCAGTAAATAGTTTGCAGTCAACGACGACAAACAAAGTTCGTTTGGATCTCAATTCTTCTTTAGCATCGGCGAAAGCGGCGACCGCTGAGTCGACTCAACCTGCCTACAACGCTTCATCTTATGAACGAAGTGCAGCGAGCAGCGGCGGAGGTGGTGGCTGCGGTTTGGTAGGAAAGACAGCATGGGATGCGCGAAACGGCGATGGCGACAGCGGAAGTAGCGGAGATTCGAACAGCAGCGGCCCAAGTTCACCAACGGGAAGCATGGCTTTCTACGTGATGTTGGTTTTACTCGCGGCTCCGATAGCGGTGAGCGTGGCGATGCGAAATCGCGAAGGCGCGTCAAGACGGCAGCACACTCGTTATCAAATCGATTCATCGGTTCGTCTGAAATTCGGCGATCGCGAATTGGTTGGTCAGGTGAGTTCAATCTCTCTCGGCGGTATTCAATTGAACACCGAAGCATGGCTAGAGAATGGCGGTATTGTTAAAATGTCGATCCAGAGCCCGGATGGAAAAGAAGAAATTCAAGTCGACGGAAAAGTTGTGTGGAGCGAAGAGAAAAAGCGTTATGGAGTGGCTTTCAACAATGCTGGGGAGGGCGTCCTCAGCTCGATCCAACAGTGGACGGCAGGGCTTCTTAAAACGTGATGGAGGGAGCTGGGGTGTTGCGGAGGAATTGACTGTATCGACTCATCTCGATAACGAGAAATATCGAGCGGTGTAAGTCCCAGCCGGATGCGCAAAAAATATAAAGTCCGATCTGAAGCCAGATCGGACTTTATATTTTTAGTTGAAGCTTCTTCAGCCTCAAGTTGCATTTCAGCCGAAGCTTCAACTACGCAAGTCGTTCAAGGCCATTGGTCATCCGTTTCCGTCTCGCTCTAGATGGTCCAAATCACCCATCAATTCTTTGAACTCACAAATTTCTTTTTGCGTGATTGGCTGAAGCGAAGCTGCAGTTAAAAAGTCTTGGTTTGCAAGTGGGGCTGTTTTATTTGGCGCATGCTCTGAAGCCCGAGGGATATGGCACTCCGCAATCAGAGAAACGATCGCGGGCTTTTTTCGCAAATCGGCCATAATCATCGCGCCCGCCGCGCTTGGGTCAACGTACAGTAAATCTTCGACCGAGCGGACCACCAAGAGGCCGTCGTTGCGGTCGAATGTG
>JAYVND010000216.1:0-1904 GCA_043758635.1 Bdellovibrionales bacterium | reverse complement strand
TATGTGAGAAGCGCAAAACTTGCCGCATGACTCTCCGGAAAACCGTAAGACGAAAAGCCCTCGATCGTTTGGTAGATCTGCTCCGCGTAAGTTTGCGTGATTCCATTTGCCATCATGCCGTTGAGCACGCGCATGCGCAGGCCGTCCATCACGGGCTTCTTTTTCCAGGCTGATGACATAATCCGTCGAAGCTCATCGGCTTCGCCCGGTGTAAAGCCCGCAACAGTTGAAACAATTTGCATGACCTGCTCTTGAAAGAGCGGGACGCCGTTGGTCTTTTTTAGAATTGGCTCAAGCGATGGATGCGCATAGGTGATCTTCTCCAGCCCGGCGCGGCGTTTGAGATACGGATGCACCATGCCCCCCTGAATAGGGCCGGGGCGCACGATGGCGACTTCAATCACGAGATCGTAATAATTTTTTGGCTTCAAGCGCGGAAGCAGCGACATCTGCGCACGCGACTCAATTTGAAAAACTCCGATGGTCTCGGCTTTCTGAATCATGTCATAAGTCGGTTTATCGTCGTGCGGAACCGAAGCCAGATCGATCGCGGTTTTCTTTTTATCTTTGACCAAGTGAAACGTTTTACGAAGTGCGGTGAGCATACCGAGCGAAAGAATATCGAGCTTCATCAAGCCTAAATGATTGATATCATCTTTGTTCCACTGCACTACAAAACGGCCATTCATGGTGGCACTCTCAACCGGCACGATGTCAACCAGCGGCTCGTGTGCGATGACAAAACCACCGCTGTGAATTCCGAGGTGCCGTGGAAAACCCTGAATCTCGAGAGAGATTTGTAAAATCAAACTAAAGCGTTCGGGCGTGAGTCCAAAGCGTGAGATATCCCCGGGCTCCTCGATCAAGCGAGAGATTCCTTCACGTCCCATGAACTTCACCATGGAATTAATATTTTCAAGCGACACTCCAAAAGCTTTGCTCACCTCGCGAATCGCCATGCGTGAGCGGTAGGTGATGACCGTGCTGACCATCGCAGCTCTTTCGGCGCCGTACTTGCTGTAAATGTATTGGATCACCTCTTCGCGACGTTCGTGTTCAAAATCAATATCGATGTCGGGCGGCTCGCCTCGCTCTTTTGAAATAAATCTTTCAAATAAAAGTCCGAGTTTGATCGGATCAATGCTTGTCAGACCCAGGACGTAGCAGATCACCGAGTTCGCGGCAGAACCGCGGCCTTGGCAAAGAATTCCTTTTTTACGCGCATGAAGGCAAATATCCCAGAGTGTGAGAAAGTAATCCTCATACTCTCGCTCTTTGATGAGTGCCAGCTCATGACAGACTTGTTTATGAACTCTCTGCATATAATCGATGTCTTGGCATTCGACGTAGCGCTGATCGATTCCTTTGTCGACAAGCTCTCTTAAAAAATCAGTCGCGTTTTTCCCTTTGGGTAGAGCCTCTTGCGGATATCGGTAACGGAGCTCTCGCAAATCAAATTGCACGCGCGACGCAATCTCAAGCGTGCGCGAAATAAGGTCTGGTCGCTCAAGAAAAAGTCGCGAGATCTCAACGGGTGTTTTGAGATGGCGCTCACGATTGAGAGTGAGAATGGTTTGCGCTTGAGAGAGAGTGGTTCGATGTAAAATGCAGGTGAGCACGTCGTGCAGGGGTTTGCGATCGGGCGTATGATAAAGCGGGCGCATTGTTGCAAAAGGCAGGATACCTAAGTTTCGCTCAATTTTAAGAGCCTGTTGATAAAATTGCACGCTCTCCCAGGTGAAATCGCGATGCACCGGAAGATAGACGCGGTCTTGAAAGGCCCCCTGGATCTGTTGCAGGTGCTCCTCATTCCAAGGCGGAAGAGGGAAAGCGAGCCAATTCTCGTTGTACTCTAAAATCTCCTGCAGCTGAACCTTGATCTCCCCCTTTGGGGCCCGCCGCTT
>JAYVND010000215.1:0-1906 GCA_043758635.1 Bdellovibrionales bacterium | reverse complement strand
CGGCTCCCAGTCAACGCCTAGCGCGTCTCGAAGCGATTTCATGAGTTCTCGGTGGTACGGGTGATCCTGCAGTAGATAATCGTCGAGCGACCAGCCACGAAGCTTGCAGCCCCTTAAAATGGCAGCATGCTTTCCTGAACAAGGATGATTCCAACTGGTCTTCTCGCCGGAATACTCGGCGACCGCTGGATTGAGTGCAAAGCAAGCTGGCGTCAGAATCTTCGCATCAGAGATCACTGGACCGTGCTGACTCAAAAACTCGCGTGCCGCCGCAAGGTGAAAGCTTTCGGCATTGTGACTTGCGACCGATACCGCCTGCGCTTCGACCGAGTAGCCATTCGCAAAATCACGAGCAAAAACTTTCATCTGAAAAGGCTTAATCAACGATCGACCATAGCAGAGAAAATCAGCGCCACGAACGAACTGAACATCGTCGCCTTCTGCAATCACGACGGTCCCGTGCACGACCACCTCGCTGATTCCGTCGCGATCGAGCGCGTAAAGTGGAGCAAAAGAATTGGGATTTTGAAGATCAGAAGCAATTGCTAGTTTCAGCATCGTTGGTTACCTTTTCATGTCGAACCGCGGCGGCCGCTCAAGCCAAGTGCGGGGCCACTCGTTCTGCAAATAATCGCATGCCGTTCTCGACAACTTCTGAGTTATGGTTATTAAAATCAAACCAGAGCATGAGACGATCTTCGGGATGAAAGCGCTCGCGAATCTGCTCGCGAATTTCATTTGGCTCTCCGTACAAAGAATTGCCGACCGCTTGGGCAAGTTTTTGGGGATCGACCGTGCCATCCATCGCCTTCCAAAAAGCCGCGTTCGCATTTTCGGCCATCGCTTTGGCGCGTGCACGATCATTGTCAATAAAGATCTGGACCGTACGAGGCATCAACCCTCGGTGCCAAGCGCCGCCCTGAGGATTGTAGTCTTTCGCCATGCGCAGGTGAGTTGCTTCGATCACCTCACTCGAGGTGATCGAGAGATTGAAAACTCCGACCGGCATATATCGATTGGCAAGTTTTTGAGTTTCGGCATCGTGGGCGCCAATCGTCAGGCGCAAGAGCTCAAGCGGTGCGTCTTTGGGCACCACGCCAACTTTTTCGAATTGCCAAAAAGACGGCACTTGAATTTGAGTTTCACCGGCGATCGATATCACTGTTGGATTCACGCGCGACATTTCATGAACGCCAGACTCAGTCCCGCGCATCGCCGAATTCGCAAGCGCCAATACATTTTGCCATTGCTCCGGGTTGCGAAACTGCAATGCGTGGAGAAGCTTCGGGCGAACTTCAAGCGATGAAAAAACATCGCCGCGCAAAAAGCGCAAAAAAACTTCGACCGCTTCCTGCAGTACAAGTCCTTTGAGCACTGGCCACGCCTTCTCCTCAAATTCATTGCGAGGGCGCACGCCATAAGGTCGATTTGAATAAGGAAATCTTCCACTCGCAAATCCGAGCTCAAGCCTGCGTGATTCGGTAGAATCCAAACAGTGAAGAGTCATGAACATGCGAACCGCTTCGGCATGGGCTATTGGACCACCATTCGCCATAATATTTCGAATCGCTGAACCGACGTTGATCCGTTTGGTCTTAGAAAAAATCTGATGTGCGAGTTGCAAAATATCAGTGTTCAGACCGATTTCGCCGCGAAAATCGGGAATCACCGCGCCGGGATTTTGCTTTTGGATCTGGCTCGAGAGATGACTTTCGGCAACCCAGGCACAATCAAAACCCAACTGATCGGCCAAGATCACCTGCCGAAAAAAGTTTTTGAACATATGCTTTTCGGAGGGCAAGTGGCCTTCAACTTCGCTCTGGCAAATAGACTGAAAGAGGTCGAATTTCATGGCGCCATCTTGCGATGCAGCTTGAGCGAGCGTCAAGGTGGACTTTTCACAACA
>JAYVND010000214.1:0-6159 GCA_043758635.1 Bdellovibrionales bacterium | reverse complement strand
TGCTGTCACCGTTGTTCTGCCCGTAATCATGATCATCCCAGGTGCTGAGGAGGGGCACCAGTGGGTCGAGCTGATACATATCCAGTTTATCCCACGTTTCGATGTATCGCCCAGTCGCACTTTCCGGCGGCTCTGCGCGGTGCAGTGGCGCATTTAAATGAGAATCGCTGTAAACGATATCGCCGATAAAAAATATTACATCTGGTTGCTGCAGCGGGATCTGCCGGTAAATTTGAGCCTGATGTTTGAGATCGCGATAATTTGCACAAGACGCAACAACGATTTTTGGATTGAGAGCCGAGAGATCTAAGCCCTTCAAGCTTCTCGAATCAATGACGGCGCCACCACGATCCAATATTAAAAACTGCTCCAGCGTCACAAGATTGAGGTTACAGATGAGGATTTTATAGAGTGCACGTGAGCCATCGCTCAACAGAGTGCTTTGGACTTCCGAAATCTGTAGATTAGATCCAGCCGCCGGTTCAAATGTCCACCCAGGTTCGCCAAGGATTGTGACAATCGCAGTGCTCTCATCAGTCCAATTTTGCAAAACCCGAGCGACGCGAACACCTGAGGCATTCTCGTCAAGTGGTGAACCACCGTCAGAGTTCCCGCCCGAATCCTGATCCGCACTGTTCTCAGAATTTTCTCCAAAAAGCCGTGTCGATCCACCCGGGTGGCGTTGACGAAGACCGGCTGCTTTTGCCAGTGCCGAACCTCCTAATAAAAGCGGAAAAGCAGCAAGGCTTTGCAAGAGGCTACGGCGTTTAGATTTAAAATTCTGGCTGATTTTCATGGCGGAAAGAATTGCTGGGAGTTGATGGATTGGCAAGTGCATAAGCAGCATGGCCGAATCGTTTCAGTCTTTTTTGATACCAGATGCGCGGCCAAGCGCACCTAAATTGAACTCAATGGAGATCTCCGTGCTGACACGGCGAACCTTGCAACGGCCGCTGCCATCCATCAAGACAGACTACTTTAAAAGACCAATTTCCCTCAAACGTTGGAACAAGAATTCTTGAGCGGTGATGGGAGCATATTTCACACCGGTGCCCATGCAAGCTGGCAAGCACTCAAGTATCGCATCAGGGTTCGGATGCATAAAGAACGGCATCGAATAGCGCGGCTCATTCGGCCCCGCGGGATTTACCACGCGGTGAGTGGTCGAAGGAATCACATCATTGGTAATGCGTGCAAGCATATCGCCGGCATCCACAACGAGAGAGTTTGGTGCCGACTCGATGTCGAGCCAAGTGCCATCGCGATCTTTCAATTGAAGACCACTAGTTGTTGCACTCACCAAAATCGTGATCAAGTTGATGTCTTCGTGCGCCGCTGCGCGAATGCAGCGCGGGTCAACACCTTGAGGGATTGGCGGATAGTGCAAGAGGCGCAAAATCGAATTTCCATCGCTCACACGATCGGCAAAAAAGTTCTGCGACACTTGTAGGGGGCCAGTTAAGGCTTCGAGCATCACTTTTCCGACGCGGTCCAATTCACGAAAGATCAGTTGCATCGTCTTTTGGAACTCAGCGACTTCTTTCGGCCACACATTTTTCGGGTAATTGGATTCGTATCGATGGCCTTCGGTCAGATCCCGGCCCACGTGCCAGAATTCTTTTAGATCCATCACCGGCGCGTCCTTCGCGTGTTCTTGGCCGAACGGCGTGTAGCCTCGCTGGAATCCTTTGTCTTTTAGCGCGTACAACGATTTGATTTCGCGCGGGAGTTCGAAAAATTCGCGAACCAACGAGTATGCGTGATTCAAAAGCTCGTCCGAAACCGGGTGATCTTTGAGAACGATGAAGCCGTAATCTTTGAGGCCCGCAAAGAAATCATCTACGAAACGCGCACGATCATTATTTGAGCCTTCAATATAGCTATTGAGGCTGAGCTCAGGAACCTGCCGCGCAGGGTTTGATGATGCTAAAGAAGCGCCCGACGACGTGCCTAGAGACGCGCTCGACGACGAGCCCAACGACGAGCCCAACGACGCGCTCGGAGAGGAAGGCTCTGAAGATAAGATTCGATCGTTTTGAACACTGGTTTCAACAGACATCGGTGATCCTTTGCAAGAGGGCTTCGATATCGCCAGTTTTCCGCGAAATTTCAAGGTCAAAACTTTCACAAGAATCTGCGTTAAAGCGGGGGCAAATTGAAACTTGTCAAAAGCCTTGCGTTGCGGGTCGAAATTCAGCCCACGGTTGGATCTCAGTCACGATGGCAGTTGTCTCTGCCATTCGGTAAATAACGTTGAAATCTTCCACTCGGATACCGTAGAGGTCTGTGTATGGATTGGGACGCTCGACCGTGCCCTTGTAAAAAGTTGGTCGGGGATCCAGCACGAGCATTTCTGAAATCAGCTGTCGGAACGCTTTTGAAGTTTTCGAGCGAAATTTCTCAACATCTTCAAGCGCTTGCGGAGTCCACTCCACCGTCACGGCTCGCTCTGCTTGAGCCGTTGTCCATCCAGAAGCGGCATCAGGAAGGCTGTCCGACGATGCAAGGTAAGGTTTGATATCCAAAATCGGCGTTCCATCGACGAGATCAACGCCCGAGAGGTGGATCTCGTTGCCTTTAATCTTTTCGATTTTCACCGCCGAGAGTCCAATCGGGTTCGGGCGGTGAGGGGTGCGCGTGGCAAACAAGCCAATTTTTTCACCTTGCAGCCGGGGCGGATGAACTTTGGTTTTGACGCCTTTGTTGGTGTTTTGATGGAAGACCCAAATCAACCAAAGGTGTGAAAAACCTTCAAGGCCAACGAGGGCATCCGACAAATTGAGCTCATTGCGAAGTCGAAGAATTCCCCACGATGCAGGCGTTAAACCTGGCTGCCTTGGACATCCAAACTTCTCTTTGAAGCAAGTTTCAACAAAGCCAATGGGTTCGAATTGGAAGGGAGCGGGATAGCCGGTTTGCATGGGTAGCAACTTATCAGCTGCCACGAGCATCTTCCAGCATTTTCAAAAACTTAGTGAGAACCCGGAGCTGAAGACGATTGAATCGTCATGTTGGCCTGTGGATGCGCTTTCACCCATTCGGCAATGAATTCCTTTTCGGCTTTGCGAATCTCTTTGTACTTCGCTTCGCCTTTTAGAATCACGTAGATTTCTTTCATTGAATCGGCTTCCGCACTCCGCATGCGATCAAGACCTTCATTCAAGTAAACAGCATCAATTGATGTGCGAAGGACGCCCAACTGCTGAACCAGGTTTGTTTCTTTTGCGACAAACTGAACCACGTTCTCTTCGTTGAGGCCAATCGAATTCAAGTAGTGCAAGTCATTCAAATGGAGCGTCCACTTTTCCATGTAGTCTGGATTAGTTTTCACATCGTAATACGAATGCATGTAAAGCACATTGTCGGTATAGCTGTCGCGGAACTCCGGCGTCTGTTCCGGCTTATAGAGGGCCGCCTGCTTACGATCCTCAATGATGTGCGACGCGACGCTGTCTTTTTCTTTTGACTGAATGTAGCTCAACACCTCTTGACGGTAGAACATTCCGACGATCAAGGCCAAGATTGCAACGACTCCTGCGTATTTAAAGAATTTCTGCGTACGTTTTTCATTTTTCGCACTGACCGCAGCGCTGTCCAGATTCGTGATACTGGCTTGAATTGAAGATTCACCCGTGAGCATCACGTCAAGCACGGCCTGCTCAACTGCCGCTTTAAATTCCAGCATGCCAAGATCTGGGTTGCTGCTCCAGGATGGGAAGCGCGGTACAACTTTTTCCTGAAGCTTTTGACTCAGCTCCAACGCGCGCAAGCGTTTTGTCTTACGGTAGTCGTCTTCACGCTTTTCAATCTCGCGTTTGATATCTTCGATCGCTTTGAGGCGATCTTTAGCGAAGAGAGTTTCTTTATCTTTTTTAGCATTCTCAATTTCAACAATGCGTTGTTCACGCAGTTGTTTGAGCTCGCTTTCGAGCTTACCAACACCATCTTGCCGCTGCGACACGTATTGGTTATATTCACGCTCAGCCTTGTCACGACGCTCTTCCAGCTCGGTGACGTTTGTCATCAGCTTCTGCGCATCGGCGGCTTGAGTCTGAATGTCTTTAAGCTCCGAAGACCACGTGGCTTGCTGGTTCGCAAGGACTTTGACTTCGGCGTCGAGCTCGGTTTTTCGTTTTTCGAAGGTCGCAATTTCGGAGCGGAGAGTTTCATTCTCGCGCATGAAAGTTGCCATCAACTGCTGGCGCTCAGATTCACCTTCTCGGCGGGCCGAAGCAATCGCATCCTCTTTTTTAGTCGCAAGCTCTCGTTGAAAGTCAGTTTGAAGATTCGCAAACGCTTCATCGCGTTTACGACGAGCATCTTGCTGAATCGTGCGCGCTTCTTCCGAAGCTTCACGGCGAAGGCGAGTCGCTTCGGCTTGAGCTTCGGAAAGAGTGACCTCAGCTTTGTTCTGAGCGTCTTCGAACATGACTGAGCATTTACTCTGCATGTCGCGAAGGCGAAGCTCCATTTGCTCGTTGGATTCGTCGTAATCTTTTTGAATGCGTTTTTGTGCATCCGAGATCATGACGTCGGCTTCTTTGCGCGACGTAAGGCGCTCGCGAGCCGAAGTTATCTTTGCTTCTTGTTCCAGTCGAAGAACGTCGGATTCAAGTTCTTGTTTGCGATTTTGAAGTTCGAGAAGTCCAGCCGTGCGAAGAACTTCGGCCTCTTTGCGAGCGGCGGAAAGGACTTCTTCAGCCTCAAGCTGAGCGATGCGAACCTGTTTTTCCAATTTGTCTCGGTATTGCGCCTCAACTTTGCGCTCGACTTGCTTTACGATTTCTTCCATCGAACCAAGAAATTGACCGCGTTGAGTTTCGGCGTCCATCATTTCGAAAGGTTTAGAGATTGAAAGAAACTGAAACTCTTCGGGAGCATTTCCAAGTTTGATGACGTCTTGCGCGTCGACGCGGTAGCTTTTGCCTTTTTCAAGAACATTGCCGTTGAGCATAGTTCCGTTGGCTGACTTTTCGTCCATCACCCAAACAGTGTCGGCGTTCACTTCGACGGACAAATGGAGTCGGCTCACGCTCGGCGTGAGGTAAGGAAGATCGGCCTCTTGGGCGCGCCCTACAGAAAAAGTCGGCTTCTCAATCAGATGAGATCTCTGACCTTCGCTCGACGTAATTCTTACTAAACAGATCCGTTTGTCTTCCATTTTCGCTCACACCCATGTGGGCAGAAAAAAGGCCACTACTTACGGCGGGGAGTTTGGCTGCCCAAATTCTCCCAGCGATCCATCGAAATCCCAAGGCGATATTCCCGCCTTAGCAGAACACTCATCGAACGTTTCTTAAGCTGACTTAAGCTGTTCTTCGACTCCGCGACGTCCGCGAGTGCGTTCTAGCTCTTGGTTCAGTGCAGCCGACGCGAGTGCTTCCACTGGGTCGATATTTTCGTCGAACTGTTTCAGCCCAACTGGGACTTCGTTGGAGTGCGAGTAGTTCCACAAGAGGTCAAGTGAGTTCTCGAAACGGTCAACGATATCAACGAACAGGCGCTCTGGCGAGAAGATCGTGTTCACGATCGTCATCATCACGGACAAACCAATACCGGTGACCGAAGCACCCATCGAAACCGAGATCTCGACCAAGAACCGATCCATGATCAGTTTGGTTTTTTCTGGATCATTCAAGTCCATCCCGCTTAACTCTGGCAAGCCTTTCATGACGCCCAAGAACGTTCCAAAGATACCACCAATGACAAAGAGTCCTGGGAGGATATTCAGAAAATCATTCAGGCTCACCGAAGGGATTAGACCAAACACGCGATTGAATGCGGGGTTTTTTCCGAGAGTGTTTTTTGTAATGTTCAAAAGCTTCGGCGGCTGCATGCTGTATTTCAAGAAACGAATTTGTTTCAAGATGTCGTGGACCATCCACGCGCAACCCATTTTCACCAAAAATAAACGGTCGCTCGAAAGCATCAGTTGATCATGTTTGCCCGCGAGCTGCTTGTTGCGATTTTCGAAAACTTCGTAAAAAGTTTTTTCGAATAGTCGCTTGGTTACCATGTAGAACGAAACGTTTTCGCGTTTGTGGTCCATTTCGCCAGCCATGAATCCGTTGACTCGGCGCTCGAACTCGCGCGCGAACCACTCGTGACGTTTTACGGTGTGGAAAACGAGGTAGCGAAGTGAGACCCCGATGATGAACG
>JAYVND010000213.1:0-1908 GCA_043758635.1 Bdellovibrionales bacterium | reverse complement strand
GCGTAAGGCTTAAAGCGTAAGGCTTAAAGCTTAAGGCTTAAAGCTTAAGGCTTAAAGCTTAAAGCCTAACACCTAACACCTAACACCTATAGTCGCCTGACATCGAGATTGAATGACCTCCCGAGGGTGAATTCATGACAAATAGCGAAGTCCTAATAGTTGAAGATCGCACCGATATGCAGAAGACGATCGGTGCAAGTTTGAAGGGCGTTTGCAAACTGACGTTTGTGGGGACCCTCGCTGAGGCAAAAAACGCTTTGAAAACCAAGCGATTTGATCTCTGCCTTCTTGACGTGATGCTCCCCGATGGTAACGGTTTTAGTTTTTGCGCAAGCCTGCGCAATGAGAGCTCGTCGACCCAGCTTCCTCTTTTTTTCTTAACCGAGAAATCGAGCTTATCGGATAAAATCCAAGCCTTCCAGTTGGGTGCCGATGACTACATCACCAAGCCTTTTGATCCGGGTGAGCTCAAGGCGCGGGTGAGTGCGCGCCTTCGAAGCGGTCAACTGCAAAGCAGCGACGATCGTGGAACGATAGCTGGTAACATCAAAGTGGTCGTGCATACCCAGCGAGCTTCTATTCAGCAAGAGAATGGTTCAAATCTTACGATCGAACTTTCTCCCATCGAGTTTCGAATTTTGCATCACTTCATCCGGCACGAGGATCACGTGATCTCCAGAAGTCAGTTACTCGAGGCTGTCTGGGGAATTAATTTAAACGTGAACGATAGGACAGTCGATACTCACGTGAGCCACCTGCGCAAAAAAATGGTGGGAGCTACTCACGAGATCAAAGCCATCAAAGGCGCAGGATATACATTTAGGCGAATAAAATCCGCGTCCACCAGAGTTGCAAAATCAGCTCCGCTAGATACGGCCCGCCTCCTAGTTCTCGAAGAGGCCGGCGGCTCGGAGTTTGTTGCTGACATACTACAAGATTTTATGCGGAATTTTGAGCTTGCGCTGATCGAATTTAAAGATTGCGCAAGAGACGAGAATGCCAAGCGTATTGCCTATCTTTGTCACTCGATCCGATCTAGCGGTGCCAACGTCGGAGCGACCTTGTTGACGTCAGTCTACAAACAGCTTGAAGATTTAGTCTCGACAAAGCCTGTCGACTGGAATCAGGCGAAATCACTCATTGATGAGATCTTCGTCCAGGCGCCGCTGATTAGATCGGCGGTCTCTTTCGATGCAGACGCCCGTACTGGAAATGCATAAAAAATTTGCTTAGAAAAAACTAAGATGGCGATTGCTTAATCTTCACTCGACTCTCCCTTAATGCGTCTGCCCGAGAAGCAAATAACACGCAAACAAGGAGACTCTATGAATATTACGAATCAAGATGCTTTCGAAATCGGACACGCACCTAGTCTTAACAAACAGACCGTCTCACATGATCACGTTCCTTCCCCTCAAGCTCCATCTCCTCAAGCATCTGAATTCGCTCCGCAGCCTTTCCGAATATTAGTTGTCGAAGACGATATCACTTTGAAAAAGGCGATTATACGGTCTTTAAAAAAGCTCGATCAAAGTATCGAGGTTGAGTGGGCAACAAGTGCAGACCAATTTCTCTCTGGCCAATCTAAAAGTAGGCGTCGAGGCAACAAAACATTTGATCTTGTGCTTGCAGATATCAACATGCCGGGTGTGAATTCAGGCTTTGAGGTTTGGAATCACTTCGCACTGTTAGATCGCGAGATACCTGTTGTCATTATGTCTGGACTTAGCGAAGGCGACTTCAAAAGAGTCATCGGCGACAGCGTTCCTATCCACTATATGCAAAAGCCGCTCAATCTGGAAAAATGTGCCGCTGTGCTTGAGCTGTGCGCTTGAATTGAAGGTAAAAGACGAGGACGAGTTGATGGCGCATTTAGCTTGTCCTTAGTTCTCGCGAAATCTTTCTTTT
>JAYVND010000212.1:0-1909 GCA_043758635.1 Bdellovibrionales bacterium | reverse complement strand
TGCAATCTCGCGGCTACCACCAGCCGGAGCTCATTCAAGATCAGGAGCAGCTTTTCATTGATCCGGGGCCAGAGAGCCATCTGACATCTTTTGACATTGTAGGTGGGCCTGAGGGTTGGGAGCCGCCCAGACGACGGTTGATTAACGGTCGACCTCTTACGCCAAAACTTTTAGATGAACTCCAGGGCTGGGCACTCGGGCAAATTAAAAACGAAGGCTATGCGTGTGCGACGGCAACCTCGGAAGCCGACCCGGGAACTGGTCAAGACGTTGGGCCCGATCTCAAGCTCAATGGAGGCCGATCGCAGGCTATTTTGAAAACCGGAATGCCAAAAAAGATTTTAGACATTGAAACCACTGGCGCAGGCAGTTTGAATAGCGCGGCACTCGATCGTTACAATGCTTTTCGAATCGGTGACCTGTACCGAGATTATTTAGTTGAGCTCACGCGCCGTCGCACCACTGACGACGGTTTTCTTCAATCGATCGTCCTGACCTCACGTTGCGAGCCGGGTGGAGTCGTGATTGTGCGGAATGTTTTACTCGGAACGAGTCGTGAAGTTCGTGCCGCCATTGGCGCGAGCAAAGACAAAGGAGCAATCGCAAACTTCACCATGAAGCAAAACCGCATCGGCCCACAGGCGAATCAAATTCAAACGAGTTTCACGACCTCTTTTTTAAGGCCAGGAATCAACGGTCAAGTCCCGATCAACGAGCAGAAATCAGACACCAGTTTTCAGTGGTACTACACGGCTGGCGAGGCCCGCCTGTATCTCGAGCCGAGTATTACTTTCACTCACCAGGCCATCCCGCAGTATGATCAAAGAAACATCATTGCCAAAATTATGAATGGATACGGTAAAGAATCCGCGACCGGAAAGTGGGACTTGAAGGCGGGGCCCGTGTGGCTTGACTCCTACCTTTCACGTGGTGTCGGAACGGGTCACACGGCGGTGACTTACATTGAGTCTCGGGCCAATTGGCAAAGTCATGATTTCGAATACTACAACACTTCTCCACGCTCAGGAGACTATTTAGATCTTTCTGGGTTATACACTGTCGCCAATCTGGGCGCGCCTTACTCTGCACAAAGACTCCAGGCTCAGGGTGAAAAGCTCTGGAACTTATTGAAGTTTGATCCACCATTGTTGATTCTCGGAGTGCGGTTCAATATTAACTCGGTTTTTTCAATCGGCGCAAACCAAGCAGGTTTACTCCCAAAAGATTTTTTAACCTTTGCCGGTGGCGATAACGATTTACGCGGCTTTGGAACGGATGAACTTCCGCGCGGTGGAGTGGGGGCTCTTTCGGCGGCGCTTGGCAGTTTTGAATTGCGTTTGGGACGGGTGATCCTCTCGCGGGCTGATGTTTTTGCGTTTGATGATTTTGGAAGTTTAGGTGATAGCAATATGGCACTTCATCCAGCCATCTTCATGTCGCCTGGAATCGGTGTTCGGTGGGAATCTCCAATTGGGGTGATTCGAGTTTATGGAGCAGAAGGATTTGCGCTGAACGAAGATCCGACTGTTCCAACTTACGGCCATCGATTTAGGCTAGGATTTACTTACGGGCAGGAGTTCTGATGAAGTCGAAGAGTCAAATCAGGCGAAAACGAGTCATGGCTGGTGCAGCCAAGCAGATCACACGGAGTGATTTGCGTTCGCCTTTTTCACGCTTCACCGATCTGTCGAGACTCTTTACACTTGGTTTTATTAAATCTCTTGTGCGCCTCTGCCTGCTTCTTATATTTACGCTTGTTACTTTGGTTGCAACAACTCTTGCGTATTTAGTTTTCACTCCCGAAATTTCAGTCGATAGCGCAATGCTTGCAAAGCTCGTGAAGTATCTTCCGTCGACAGTTGAGGTTGTTTGGAAAGATGCGGGGATCGAAGTTAAAACACCTCTGCTG
>JAYVND010000211.1:0-1910 GCA_043758635.1 Bdellovibrionales bacterium | reverse complement strand
ACGGCAATTGATGGGTCGAATGTTTTGAGCTCCGCAAAGCTCACACTGGCATTTCTGCAGAAAAATGGAAAACCTCTTTGTCTGCAAGATGCAGGCATTCGAGATTCGATCGTGAACTTGAAAAAGATCACGCCATTGGTTTGCGCAGGTCTAGCAGATGGCGCGTATCAACTTATTTTGATTGATGCGGCCGCGAACGGCGGCAGCGGTTCGACAGATTTATTTACAAATCCATTGCGAGTCATAGTTGCAAATGGAGCAGTTGTTAAATTCTCATCTGGTTTGGATGAGGGAGCTGCAGAAGTTCTCTATGACGGAAATGACCAACAACACACAAAAATATCAAACTCCGTTTCGAGTGATCAAGCCTGCGACCGCCGCGCATCACCTTTGATCGTTAATATGTCGTCTCACCATGGCTCTTACGTAAATCTCACAGCCCCAACCGAAGGAATACAGTTTGATATTTTAGGCTCGAGTTCTGCACCGATTGCACACGCGAAAAAAAGAATCTCCTGGATTCAAAATCCCGACTTCATGTTTGTCGTCCTTCCAGACGAGAACGGTGACGTAAACGGAATTGATCAACTATTTGGCGACAATACGACAGGCCCAGATGGCAAACATGCTGCCAATGGTTACGAAGCGCTTCGAAAATATGATGGACGTTCCGTCGACGGCCGAAAACGAATCGCAGCGGCAAATGGCCTCATCGATAAAAATGACCCAATCTTTTCGAAGCTCCGTTTTTGGTCGGATAAAAATTTAGATGGAATCGCTCAGGCAAATGAGCTTTACACATTGGACGATCTCGGCGTCGTCTCGATTGATTTGAATTACAACGCCCTCTATGCAGAGACTGACATCTACGGCAACGAAACAAAATACAAGTCTGCGGTAGCGCTTAAAGACGGATCCTTCAACTTGATATTCGATATCTGGTTTCGCTACTTATAACATTCCACGTTTCGAATGGATTTGACTCACGGGGCTCGCTCCACAGAGACAAGACTTGCCTGCACTTGATTCCGAGAGTCCGTAAGTGTGCGGAAAATCATCTGCACCGCGACCATATCGTCAAAACCAGCAATGCGAATGTCGTAACAGTCTGGGCAGTGATAGGCGCCGACAACTTCGATTTTCGAGATTGTTGGAATAGTTTTGCTCAATCTCGGGTATGCCATCGCTGCCTGAAGAGCATCGACTTGACTGGCAAACGATTCGCAGCTGATGAATGACACGAGGAGAAGAGAGAGCTGACAAAGATGTGAGCGGATAATTCTGTTCATTTGACCCATTTCAAATCCTTTGAAATAAGCTGTGGGCACAGTTCCATCAGGAGTTTTTCCCGATTTCGTTGGACCGCAGTGCAGGTGATGGAATGAGTGTAAACAACTTTGAGATCGCATTCGTCACGGAACGTTCTAGCATTCGTGGAGATGCGTGCACATATAGTCCTCGACCTTATCCCCGATCGCACCTATGTCGAGAACTGACGAGAATTGTCGAAAACTCTGCCGTTCTGATGAATGACTCGACGATGGTTGAGTAAATTAAAGATGTCTACCCACACACCGGTCGCCCTGGCTATCCGGCACAAGCAATTCGAAAATGAGGCTACGCGGTGGCTCCTCGCCAGTCGTATCACGGCAGCGCTTGGCCACTGACTGAACGGTAGCGCTTCGCTACTCAAAAAGCAGTGGTGTCGCTGGAGTGACGACAGAGATCATAAATCAGGGTGGCAACATCGAATTTTTGTCGGTTGGCTCGTCGGTTCAGGATCCCGAAGCGCTGCCCGGTGCAAAACCTTTCACCAGCTCCGCCGATGGATAGGAGCTCTTTTGTCAGATCGATGCAGGTTTTAAACCCATTCAGTTTGCCTTTGGAAACGTCGCCTACTCAATTGGCGT
>JAYVND010000210.1:0-1911 GCA_043758635.1 Bdellovibrionales bacterium | reverse complement strand
CTGATTGAGTCAGGTGGCGGTTCGTTAACTCTTTCTGCTCAAGATTCCGTACTCCACGCTCATCAGGGGACAAATACTCATCGTTAGATTCAGAATTTGAATCAAATCTCTGACTCAACGCGATTTTAAGAAATATTTCGATCTCTTGGGAGGTACGCTTGGAGCTTGTAGGCTGGAGGACTTTTGAAAAGCATGCTCGCTCGACGACAATTGCATCTTTTGTTGCAAGCTTCAGTGTTGCTACACCAAAGAAGAGGCAAACGAGCGATAAGCAGATGATGACAACTTTAAGATTAGCGTTTTCCGAGGCAACTTTTGCCCAAGCAGAAGTGAACTTCATAGATTATGACTCCAAATTATTTGAACTATTCTTGAGGCTTCGCCGGGATCGTTTTCGTTTTTACGCTTGATGGGCGGGGAGGAGGCCGCCGACCGTTCTTGAAACTATTTTGGAATTTCTGGCCGAATTTCTTGTCGCACCCACTTCCCAAATTTAGAGACTTACTGCCGATCTTTTTACCCAGAGCCATTGCACTTCCCGGAGATACGGCTAATCCTCCGATTGCGAGTGCACCTACGCCTTTCGACATGTTCGAAACGCCACTGCCAGCGAGTGCATGCACCAAAAATGGTGTCAACAGAAGTGAGCCTGCCAAAATGACATTGAAACTAATCGCTGTCAGAAAGCTAACCTGAAAGCCCGCTTGGTTAATGTCACTGAGTGCAGAGCTCCAGAGGATCGTTGCCGTGACGGACCAGACGATTTTCCAGCACGCCACTTCAATTAGTGACCGAAAAAGACCTGCTGTTGCTTGCGCAGTCGAAGGCAAGATAAAAAGTGCGATCAGGATTGGCGAAAAGACGTAGAGCATCGTCCAAGTGTAAAGATAGAACGCGCTTGCGATATGGACCGAAAAATAAAGGAGAAAAAAAGTCAGAAACGATATCACAAGCATCACGGTATCTTTCACCGAGACCCAGGACCATGAGAGCTCGCCGAGTTTGTCGCCCATCTTGTCGAGCACGAGCTTAAATTGGTTGAGATCACCGAGACGTGTTGCGAGAGCATCTGTCACATCAGCGATGGCGTTTGTAATGTCGGGGTAGGCATGAAGCAAAATAGCTGCGACAAAGACTCGAGCCACGAGCTGCGCGAAGCCTGGAAGCTGACCGAGTGGAATTTTAAAATACTCACTCGCGACTCCAATCACGAGCAAAGTTGTAATGAGCAAATAGAAAAATGAGTAGAAAACGTCGTGGACCGTGTGAGCTTCCTGCGCAAGCCAAGTGAGATTTGTCATATCAAAACCTCGGCGCTTGAAACTGAATGACTTCGTTTTTCATCGCTGACTTCAGAACGTCGGAGTTCGCTAGGTATTCTCTCGTTGAATCTTTTTCCTTCTTATTCTGAAGCGCCATGGTCTGCGCTTGAAGTTTTAAACCAGTTGCTTGAGCGCGAAGACTTGTATTCATCACGTGTAGCATTACGCCAAGCGTTTCGGCCGTGAGCTTTTGCGCTCCGCCGGGAGAGACTTCATGACTTGCTTCTTTGACCGCTTCTCCAATCTCGTCGATTTGCTTTGTGTAATCGTAGATCGAGTTATTAAGTGTGACAGCCTCTGTGACGTTTTGGTCGGTTGCTTTGAAAAGATCGTGATCAGGGGACAGGGGGCTCGCACCAAAGAGCCCGTTGACCTTTGTCATTGCGGCATCAAGGTTGCCCCAATCCCCGTAAACTCCTGGTCCGGAGTTCTGGTGAATGGTGCGGGAGAGTTTCATGGAGTCACTGATGCCTTGATTGATCTCACGCAAAAGCTCGAGGTTGCCTTGAGTCGAATCTAGAATGCTTTTCAGCTGAACCAGTTGTTCGAGAGCATTCGCAAGTATCTGCCCAAGAACCGCAACGTCAGC
>JAYVND010000209.1:0-1912 GCA_043758635.1 Bdellovibrionales bacterium | reverse complement strand
TTGAGAACGCAAAAACAGGCTGCGTAAAATACAAAACTAATAAGGCTAGGAATTTAAATTTCATAATTTACCTCGAATGAAATGTGCTTTAGGTTTAACAATGAAACTGTGTGTGGTCACTTAGGAAATGTATTCTGACGGCGACCTAGTCGCAATCTCAGCGCATTTTGGTCCAATAAGTGGGGGCCTGCCCCTGAAGCCGTTGAAAATGATCCTTCCGAACAGAGGCTCAGTTTTCGAGCTAGAGGCTGAAAATAAATCGTTGCAGGCCGATGTTTGTCATAGAAATACAAGGCCGTGCAATCGAATGGCTAAGATCAACAGAGGGCTTTTCGCAAAAAAACGGCTACTTCGCCGCGCGGGAGGTCGGAGTTCGAATACAGGGAAGTGTCAATCCCGGTAATTGTAAAGCCCATCCCTTGATAGAAAAGTATCGCCGGCCCATTGGTCGATTGTGTTTCACAAAGAATTCCTCGAAGGTTAAGTCCTTTTGCAAGATGCTGCGACTCCGCGAAGAGTGCACGACCTATTCCCTTTAGGCGTTCTTCCGGTGCAACGCCGAATTCACGAATAACCATGGTATCATTCCAGTTTTGATGTTCGCCAATGATAAAGCCGATCAACTGTTCTTCCACGAAGGCTCCGAAAGAATGGCCCTCAGATAAAATTTTATTGTAATCGGCCAATATTGAGGGGTCGGAGTAATCGTGTTTTTTGGTGAAAGGAAGTTCTAACGCCACAGTTGCAAGGGTGAAAATTGTTTTGGCCGAATCCTCAACCTTTTTAACTTTCAGAGCGGTTGATGAGGAATAGCCTGGAACGATCCGATAAAGGTCGTCTAACGATATGGATACGATCGGCTTAAGTTGAAACATTTTATGGAAGTACCATCCGGGCGTTCGCATTGCACGTAAGATTAGAGCCGACTAAGCGTCACTCGCGTGAGTCTCTGCTCCGGAGTCTAATCTTCACGGCTGAACAGCGTGCGGACGTCCGCTGCAGCTCCGATAAGTCGTTTTGGAACCTCGCTGCCAGCTATCGTAAGTCGAGACATTACCGAAACAAACGAATGCTCATTTTGCCAAGCAGTAACTTTAACCTTCTTAGAAATGAATCTGCGAAAATCACAATTTTAGTTTACTTCAGACACTTGAATGCTACATCTTGCAGAGCCGTATCAAACCCGATGTTTCCTTGCGAATCTCTAACCTCAACGGTTGTATCAGTCATCGCAACGACGGCTCGACTTTGCTTTCGTGATATCGCTAGGATCGAATTGAAGCCGTAAGTCTCACCGTTATGCCAGACCAATCCAATATCCGGCTGAACTATCCAATTCATTGCGATCCACATATTGTGACCTTCTATAAAATGGAGCTTTTGTTGAGTAAGAGTGATGGGACCCGATAGTTGAGAACTCGCTGGCGCAAGATTGGCTTGGGCATATTTGACCATGTCAACGATAGCTGAGCGAAGACCACCAGCGGGATCTATCGCGGTTCTATATAAATCCCAGTGAGGCATATTTTTCGCGTTGCCTGCAATATCAATAGAGTGACCGTCAGCTAAACGACTTAGTTGACTCGGTGGAACTTGAAAAAACGTTTGGCTCATACCCAGCGCCTTTAGAACCTTGTCGGCTATGAGGTCTTCGTAGGAGATCCCGGCGTCTTCCGCTAAAATCAAGCCTAGCAGCGAGACGCCAACGTTTGAGTAAGCCCACGCTGTCCCTGGCGACGTTGAAAGCGGCGTCTGTGCGTATAGGTTTTTAAAAATAGGAATGGTGAGTCCATCATATGGCGTGAGTGAATTTTTGGATGCGAACTCCGGGAAGATGCCTTGGATGATACCTGATGTATGGGTAGTAAGTTGTTCGTAGGTTATTAATGATTGCGACTTCTGATACATTGAT
>JAYVND010000208.1:0-1912 GCA_043758635.1 Bdellovibrionales bacterium | reverse complement strand
CTCAACCAATTTGCATTTAGTAACCCATCTAGCAAGTTGAGTTTTCATCACACGGGTAGACAAAGAGGACAAAAAAATATGAACGGAAGTGTTCAATCAAAAAATACTACCTGAACTCAGCGTCGAGATCTTACATCCACGACACTTGTCGCAATGATCATTCTTACATCATTACTACATAAAGTGATGAGAGACTTTGTTGAGCGGTTTGAATATGCTGCCGTCACAATCTCAAAAAAAACTCTAAAGATTTTTTCGAAAAGGTAAAATCATGCCGAATACGATCCAAGCTACCACACCCGACACGGAACCACAGATGCTGCCAGAGAAGACTCCAGTTGCAGTGCCAGCCGCGATTAACAATTTGAGTGCGGACTCGAGTCGAGCACCTTGGGCTGATAAGATCGATTCAACACTCGGCAGTGTCCTGACTCAAGATCTGAGTTGCGAGGTTTGCGTTGTAGGGGCAGGAATTGGCGGATTGACCACGGCCTACCTGCTTCAAAATCAAGGCAAACAAGTCTGTGTCGTAGAGGCATTTGATGTTGGCTCAGGGCAAACAGGTCGCACGACTGCGCAATTTTCAACGGCACTCGATGATCGATATTTTGAGTTAGAGAAATACCACGGTACACGTGGTGCTATGCTTGCGGCGGAGAGCCACCGAGCTGCGATCGACTTGGTACGAAAAATTGTTTCAAAAGAAAAAATCCTCTGCGAGTGCGAGATTTTGGATGGTTATTTATTTCGCGCGCCAGAAACGGATGCCGCTATCCTGACGAAAGAAAGAGACGCATGTCATCGGGCTGGAATGAAGGACGTTTACCTTGCCCGCGTTTCCAACAACAATCCGATTCTAAAAGATGAGCTAGAAGTCCTTTGCTTTCCGGAACAGCTTCAGCTCGACCCAATTCTCTATTTAAATGGTTTAGCAAAAGCATTTAAAAAAGCGGGTGGCAGACTTTACACGCATTCCCCAGTCACGGAAGTGAAAGGCGGAGTTAATGCGAAGATCACAACTTCACTTGGACATGTGATTAGCTGCAAAAACGTCGTGGTCGCGACAAATAGTCCGATCAATGACGTTTTCGCAGTTCATACGAAACAGGCACCTTACCGATCTTACGTGATCGGCGTTCGTGTGCCGAAAGGAAGCGTTCCGCCGGCACTTTACTGGGATACGCTAGAAAATTATCATTACGTGCGGATGTCTGGCGAAGAACTGCTAATTGTTGGAGGTGAAGACCACAAAACCGGGCAGGATGAAAGTCCTGTGTCACGCTACGAAAATCTTGAGAATTGGGTTCGCGAAAAAATTCCTGATGCACTCGAAGTTCAGTTTCGCTGGTCGGGCCAGGTGATGGAGCCAGTCGACGGCCTCGGCTTTTTGGGCCACAATCCTCTCGATAAGTCGAATGTTTACATCATCACGGGCGATTCTGGAAATGGGATGACTCACGCTACAATTGGCGCCGTCATTATCTCTGATCAGATCAGTGGTCGCCCAAACCCCTGGGAATCACTTTATTCCCCGACACGTAAGAGCGTTCGGGCAGGGATTGAATTTTTAAAAGAGAATGCGAACGTGGCAGCTCAATATCTCGATTGGCTCACGCCAAAAGATTCTTCTGATTTTAGCGAGATGCAGAATGGAACTGGAGCACTGGTACGAGATGGCGCATCGATTCATGCCGTTTATAAAGACGAAAGTGGTGCAATCTCGAAGTGCTCAGCAGTTTGCCCTCATCTGGGCGGAATCGTTCACTGGAACCCGGCTGAAAAGTCATGGGACTGTCCTTGTCACGGATCTAGGTTCAACGCCTTCGGGAAAGTGATCGAAGGACCTTCTATTGCAGATCTCGCGCATGTGATGCCCTCATCTGCAAACATCGCGACTTGAGGCTTCGTTGCT
>JAYVND010000207.1:0-1917 GCA_043758635.1 Bdellovibrionales bacterium | reverse complement strand
TGCTTGCAGCGCTCACAATCATTCCGATGGTTGGACTGTCGCTGTTTCTAGTATTGGCCATCAATATCTTTGAACAAGATAAAATCGCGTATGTTTTTGACTCTTCCCTTTCTGTTTCGAAAAACCGCGCGGCCCGGGTGAGCTCGGATATCTCTGCAGCAATCAGTCTGACTCAAGCCATCGTATTGAGTTATCGCGCCGACACTAAGAACCTCGCAGAGAGTGGAACCTACTACTTCGATCGTGAAAGCAAGATTCAAGGTTTTAGACTTTATTCACCGAACGCGGCAAGCGGTGAGTACGAGAAAAATGTCGATCTCGCCAAAGACAGCGTCAAAGAACTGATCAATTGTTCAGAAAAATCCTACGCAGAAATTCTACAGCAGACTCGAGAGAAGCCGATCGTGCTCTCCGCGCCCTCGGCGGGGCGTGGACAAGTGATCTTGGCGGCCCGCTTTGGTGAGCTCAGCGATCCGAAGCATGTGGTGGCGGTTGCCATGCTAGATGAAGCTAATTTATTTGATGTTTTCGATGAACGAGGCACCTACACCTCATTTTTACAACGCAAAGATGGGCTTTCAATATTTGGAGCAGAGCGAACTGAAAAAATTGGTTGGACGCCGGCGGCCGTGTGGCACGACCTGAGCGGGCGAGGAACCCCAGAGGGCATCGCCGAGCTTAAGACTCCTAATGGCGAGCGGTACCTAGCGGCATTCACCGACGTAGGTGCGTGTGATCTCGTTGTCGTTTCGATGGTCAGTCGTAAAGCGGCGCTTGAAGCCGTTGACACTCTCCTTCGAAAATCCCTCTTTTTCTTTATCATTGTTCTCTCGGTGACGGCGATCATTGCGGTGCTTGCATCTCGTGGTTTGACCTCCGCGCTCACCCGACTTTCGATTGCAACTCAGAAAATTGCGACTGGAAACTTTAGCGTTCGCGTGCAAACAGATGGTGGCGGTGAGCTGGGGGTTCTGGCGCGCTCCTTTAATGCCATGGCACAAGAGGTCTCACGGCTGATGATTGCAACCGCTGAAAAAGCGCGAATGGAATCTGAACTTGCGACGGCCAAAGCGGTGCAAGAAACGCTTTTTCCAGAGAGCAATTCGCAGATAGGGCCAGTGCAAATTTCTGGCTACTACATGCCGGCATCCGAGTGCGGCGGCGACTGGTGGTACTACTGCGAAAACGGTGGAAACGTCTATATATGGATCGGTGATGCCACCGGCCACGGCGCGCCAGCCGCACTTCTCACTTCGGCGGCGAGGGCGGTTGCGAGTGTGATTGGGTTTGGTCCGGCGCGCAGTGCTTCTGAGTCGCTGCAAATTCTGAATCGAGCGATTTGCGAAACGAGCAAAGGCAAGATGATGATGACCTTCTTCCTCGCGTGCATCAATATGGAAACGGGCGAGATGACTTACGCAAATGCGAGTCATGAGCCGCCGCTTCTTTTGCACCAATCCGATACAAAGCCCGAACGGGGAGATTTTATTCCCCTCAACGAAGTGAATAATCCTCGTTTAGGCGAACAAATCGATTGTAAGTTCTCAGAAGCCTCGCTGCAGCTGCGCACTGGCGATAGGATCGTTTTTTATACAGATGGCGTGACCGACGTGAAGAGTCCTGAAGACAAAGGGTGGGGAGAACGTCGTTTCTTGAAATCTTTATCTATTGGTTTGTCAGAAAATGCCGATGCGGAACCAGCACTCGGAAATGTCGTGAGCCAACTTGAGACATTCCGGTCTAACACGCCTCTAGATGACGACGTCACTTTGATAGTTTGTAACATTGGCGATTTCAAGGGAGCGGCTTAAATGTCGGCAGCAAAAATATTAGACCTTGAAATGAATCGCGCCAATGGGGGCAACCTTTCCGGAGCCGATGCCAAAATTGGAGTTGGGACTTCGCTCCTGCCCGAAG
>JAYVND010000206.1:0-1917 GCA_043758635.1 Bdellovibrionales bacterium | reverse complement strand
CAGTCGCGTAATCACGCGACCCTTACACGACATCTATCCTGAAACTTTCCGCTTTCAATTTCCGAGCGCTTTATAGCCAATACGTTATTACATTGGGCTCATGGGTAACAGAATGCGCTGGTGGCCACGCATTCAGTTGCTCACGGTTTCTCAGTGTCTCACTTCGGAACGAAGTCGTGGCCTCGTGAGACACCAGAGTGATCAAACATCAGTCGAAAGTTTTAAAATTGAACTCTCAGGCCACTAGTTTTGACGAGAGCAGGCGCAGAGTTTGCTCCATATAATGCCGAGAGCATGAGACACTCATTCAAGCTTTCAAAGGGGAATCTGGTGAAAAAAATTTTGAGCGTCGGTTCGGTCGTAGCCTTAGCATTGTTGACATCAAGCCTTTTGGTTTACCAAAATTGCGCGCCTGCTAAATTTTCATCCGTGAATAACGATGCGCTCAACGGGGCTACGTCTACGCCTCTGGATCCTGGCTCCGCTTGTCAATCTGTCACGCAAGTTTCGGTCCCTCTTCGAGTCTTGATTGCAGTCGATAATACAGGTTCGAATGGAAGCAATAAATTCTCTGTCCAGCCGCCGCCAGGTGGCTATTCGTTCGGCCTCGGATCGGACAACGATCAGTATTTCAGACAAAAATCGGTTGGTGACTTGGTATCATCGCTTTCGCAGCTTTCAAACATCACCTATAATCTAATGGTGTTTCAAGATTTAGCGACCGTAAACTGGCGGCCGACCGATCAGCGCCAAGGTCCAAATGTGCGATCACTCATAAATATCGCCGGCAATGATCAGCTCCCCGCGTTTGGCGATGCGGCCGCCATGACCAATGCGATGCAAGATCTCCATAAGCTCCAGCCAGATGGACCAACTGAATACTTCACTGTCCTTGCATTACTTCGCAACGCAATTTTATCTGATCACGCTTTTGCTTCGGGAAGCGAAAACTACGCGATTGTTTTTCTCTCCGACGGCCAACCAACCGAGCGCATCACAGCTGATTCAAGCGGAGTGAAGTCAACTCGAGCATGGAACGGGGCACAGGATGAAGCTGATTTGCTCGCCGCCATTAGTGACCTTACGGCGCTTTCAGCGGGACATATCACATTCAATACTGTCTTTTATAATGATATCACTCCAGCCCAAAGAAATGCTCTCCTGACCAGCTCTTACGACCCGATCGACCCTGATGCTCCCGGCCTGTTGCAGAAGATGGCAAGCGCTGGGCATGGTCAATTCGCAAACGCAAACATCGTAGGTGCGGATCATGTGCATCTTTCGAATGTGATTTCCGTGCCATCTGCCGTCTGCAATTGATCTTCAGAGCACCAGCTGCACTGGGAAATGAGCTGGAAACTTTTCCTTCATTTAATCGGTCTTCGATTGCGCTTCGATGCACTTCGACGGCCCTTTGACGACGTCGCCCAGATTTGTAATCGTTGGAACTTGGCTAGTAAATTTACAAAATGAGTTCGCTTGCCTCGCGACTACTCTCCGTTTGAGTTAAAAGTAAGAGAAATTTAAATTTTGAATGATAGAGGCAATATGAAAAAGCTGATCGTAATTCTCAGCCCTGTTCTTTTTACCACTTTGAGTTCGTTGGCAGGCGCGTCGCCGTCAGTCAGTTGCATCCAAATCATTTCTTCAAATCCTGTGTACCAGTTTGACTACTCAGAAACTGCTGAAGGTACTAGCGGGACACTTTCCGCAAACTGGGCAGAGCTCGGCAAACTCAGCTGCGTCCATTCTGAGCAGAGCTTCGTGTGCGGTAACGCAGGGAACAACTACACCGTTAAAATTCAGGACAACGGAATTGCCGCCGTGTCTTTGCTACAGAAACCGGTTATGACATTGTCCTGCTACGTGAAGAAAAACTAAGTCTTCAATCGAATTCTTAGAAATTCACCCCTCTCC
>JAYVND010000205.1:0-1918 GCA_043758635.1 Bdellovibrionales bacterium | reverse complement strand
ATTGCTCGGATTCAATCGATTTGACGAGTTGCTGGATTCTCTTGTAGCTCTCTTTGGTTGTCGCGGTTCGGGCGAGCGCCAAGACCTCTTCGAAATGTTTCATGATTCTTTCTTACTTAAGGCTTGGCGCTCTTCGGATAAGACTGTTTTCTTATTTTCCGTTCTTGACGCGTTTTTTATCTGTTCGAATTCGAGATGTGTCTTGTGTCGTTACTGACTTTTTTTGAGGTCTTGCCCTTCGTGTTTTTTTGATCTTTGTGCTGATGCCTGATTTTTTTCTTGTTTGTGGGCCGTGAGTTGGGTTTGCTTGATATTGAACTGTTTTAGATTTTCGCTCCGCGACGAGTTTATCTCGCCGGGTGACCGCCATCGTTACACACTTTCGGCAGGTCTTGAGTTGTGGTCGTGCATTTCGTTTTTTACACATGACGCATTTTGTTTTTTCTGCTGTCGAATTGATCACTTCTTTGATCATGGTTTTGGTCTTCGTCTTCATGTTGTGCTTTCCACATCTGATGATGTGATAAGTCACCGTCCGGGTGACGATGAATGAACCGAGGCTACGGTCATCGACCGTATTGACGTATCGTCCGTGCGGTTTGCTCTACATTGGGTACGAATGTGAGTCGTTCTTCCGCTCGTCCTGCGTCAATTCTTAGGGTGCCGTATCCAAAGAGTAGTGATAACGGCCCTTGTTTTTCGAACTGGACATCGGCGATGGCGTTTAATGGTATTGATTCTGACTTGGACGGCCATTCGCAGTATTCGATGAATCGTTCGTCGAGTATGATGTATTGCGTGCACCAGGTAATGACGGCGACAAGTTCGAGCACGAATGCAAATATGATGAGTGCGCCTGCGAGCCAATTGGCCCATGTATAGAAAATTTTGACGGTTGGCGTTAACGCGCTATTGGTGTTGATATGGAGAAATCCAACGAGTTGTGTCGGATGATACTTGAGATAAATCGTTGCTATACTAACGATTAGGAGAGCGATGACGGGCGCTGGCATGAGGGTTACCCAGTGTTTATGGATCTTCATTAATGCGTCGCGTATCGGAGTGCTTCTCGCAGTAATTTTGGAGTTGGCATTGGACTGTCTTGCTGCTCTCTTTTAGCGCGTTCGCAATCTGAAGCGAATTGCTGAGAAATCTGTTTGCAGGCATCGATGATATTTATGCTGTGTTCTTGAACGCTCAGTGCAGGACTGACGATTCTCCATAATATTTCTTGCCACAGCTCAATGCAGGGATCTTCGAACCAATTTCGGATTGCTTGACGATCCTCGATTGATAAGGGTTCTTGTTTAGGACCACGAGCCAGATTGAGTTCTGTCTCAAGGTCCGTGTATCGGCCAATCATTACCGGTACTATAGCAGGTTTTTTAGTTTTGAAGGTGTTACTTTTGATTTTCCTAGGCTTAAATGGTCGGAAAGTCCTGTTATTCTTCTTTTTGGACTTCGCTTTATCGCATTCTGTAGGGCTTCTAGACTCCCAACAAGGATCACACGCTCTTTGGCCCTTGCGATTGTGGTATACAACCATGCACTATTGAGGACTTTTCGGTGTGATTCGTCGATCGGGATAATGACGTTTTGAATTTCAGCCCCCTGGAATTGGTGACCAGTGAGGGACATGGCATGAAGCACATTTTTGAGTTTTTCATCATTGATTCTGACGTGTCGGCCGCGTGAGAAACTCGCTTCGATGTATTCTTGTGCCGGATCGTACATGGAGACCACGCCAAGGTCTCCATTTGAGAGTCCAAGACTCTCATCATTTTCGGTGTAGATAATTCGGTCATTTTTTCGAAATCCCGTTGTTTCGATTCTCGTATCGGTTGCCGGGTTGATTCGGTTTCGAAGGTCGAGAGCGATTGTTGCCACTCCGCTTGGTCCAGCCCGCATGGGAGAGATG
>JAYVND010000204.1:0-1925 GCA_043758635.1 Bdellovibrionales bacterium | reverse complement strand
CGAACAAGCACTTTTACCTTGTGGCCTTGAGCTAGCGCGTACGTTAAAAAATGTCGACCAGTTCCACCGGTGGCGCCTAAAATTAAGATCGTCGGTTTGGCTTTTTGCATTATTGCAGTTATTCCCTATCGGTGTGGCGTGGCGAATGATCTAACTTGTGAAGGCAATAGCTTTTAAAGATGATAAACGTAGAAACGCCGAGACACCATCAACATCGTAAAAATTCATTTGAGCAAATGCTGCGCAAGTGCCTGTGAACTTCGAGCGGCGCCATTAAGGCTTGCCCCACCAAAACCGTCGCCGGCCAAATACAATCCCGTCTTAATTTCCGTATACAGTTCGCCAAATGATTTCTGGACCTGACAATAACGCCATTTCTTGAGCTGCGCGAAGCCTGGTTTAAAGTTTGGTGAAAGTTTTCTGAGCTCTTCAACGGTGAAGCGAATGGTAGCTTCGTCGGGTAAATCAAAATGCATGCTGCTCGCCTCTGCGCCGAGCGTGACGGTAAGAGCGTCGACTGCTGAGACTTGCTTTGCGCGCTGGTCGGCCACTGAAAAAATAGGTGAATCAAGCGGCTCGAAATACCCCTGGGCATTTCCCAAAAAGGGCACCGGAGAATTTTCGAATAAAGCCACAAGTGCTTTTGAATAAACAACCTGATCGAGCACTGAATTGTATTGAATGCCACTTGCCCTTAAAATGTCGAGTGCTTGCGGTACCGGGCAGGTGAACACGATCTCGTCGGCGAACTCGACGCGTCCCGATTCAAAGACAGCAGACCATTTTCGAACGTCCATTTTTAGAGTGTCGTTTGGCGTGTCGTTTATAGTAACGATGCGCTCACTCGTGACTACGTCCACACCACTCGCGAGATCTTTGGCGAGCGAGGTCATCCCGCCTATGGCATTAAAATGCGATTCGCCATTTTCGGTGAACCAGAGTTTGACCAAATTGCGCGCCATCCACCGTTCATGCATTTTGCTTAAAGGCCCTTTCAGTCGGTAGAATTGAGCGCCGTGATCAAACTTGGCGAGTTCTATTCTCCGGGTCGCGAGTCGGCCACCAACCCCTCGCGCCTTTTCAACCACCATCACTTCGCGTGCGGGCGAAATTTTGTCAGCGAGCATAAGGCCCGAGAGGCCAGCGCCGACGATAAGTGTTTTCATATTTCTCCGTGTCGATTTAAATGTGGACTTTTCTAGTGCTCAAGATGCAATCCAAAATTAGGCTGAAATAAAGATGCGCCAAAGTTAGAAGGGGCTTCAAGATATTTTTAGATTTAAAAATATCTGATCCACGAATTTACAGACATACGGGCCTTAAGCTGAATGGAGTCGACAACAAGTGATTGATTGCCTGCAGCGCATTCGTTACTGGCCGTCAAACTTTCGTGCTCCGGTAAACGGCAAAAATTTATCTACAAAGTTTCGCGGCATAAAGGTTGGGTAAAGCAGAAAGGATAACGTCGAATCCACTCGCCGTAGATTGCTTGAAGCGGCCGCAGAGCTTTTGGCTCTTAGGCTATGGGTGCAACGGCCCCAGCGCGCATTTAAAGCGCACTCATTGAAAGATACATACGTCATGCCAATCTTCTGAAGCTGCTACGGTACGACGACGGGGTGGCTCTAACGACCTTTGCGAAATGTTTTCTCATGGCCAGGGGCGAGGGAAATCCTGATTGATCGGAAACTTCCTCTATTGATTTGTCCGTCGTCTCTAGCAGAAGCCGCGCATGCTGGATGCGGGCATGTGTCATCCATTTCTGAGGGCTAATACCTATTTGTTTTTTAAATTGTCGGCTCAAAGTTCGCACACTCATGCGAGCGCGGTCTGCGATATCCTCGAGTCCGATCTCATTTTTCAAGTTGAATTTCATCCAAGCGAGAGTTGAATTGAGCGATTGAGAAGAATCAGGTAAGTCGTGA
>JAYVND010000203.1:0-1926 GCA_043758635.1 Bdellovibrionales bacterium | reverse complement strand
CCGACAATTCAAGAAACCGAAATGGCAACTTCCGTTTCGCGACTTCACCGTGTCGTTGAGATCTTAAAGCTCCTTGTCGCCCAGGTGACGGTGCTCGAGACCATGACCCCGCTTGATTTCTTGGATTTTCGCGAGTTTTTGTACCCGGCGAGTGGCTTTCAAAGTGTCCAGTTTCGTTTGATCGAAAATAAACTCGGTCTTAAATCTGCAGAGCGGACGATGTACAATGCACTTCCCTACACCTCTTTTGTAAACGAAAAGGAGCGCAAAGAGCTGATTGAGAGCGAGGCGATTCCTTCGCTCTTTGAGCACGTCGATGCATGGCTCGCACGAACACCATTCTTGCAGACCGAGAATTTTGATTTTTGGAATTCCTATCAACAAGCTGTCGAATCGCTGTTCAACGAAGACCGCGAAGTTGTCCTCAACAACCCGATGCTCAACGATGAAAATCGGGCTAAAAACTTGGCCGAGATTGATAAAAACCGTGACACCTTCCACGCGCTTTTTGACCCTAAGCAATACGAAGAGCTCCGCGCCAGTGGCGGTTATCGCCTCACCTACCAGGCCCTTCACGCCACTTTGTTGATTATTCTTTACCGTGAACAACCGGCCTTGAGTTTACCATTCCAGGTGATCACAGCTCTTCAAGATATCGATGAGTTGATGACAACTTGGCGTTACCGCCACTCGTTGATGGCTCATCGCATGCTGGGTCGCAAGATCGGCACTGGCGGATCGAGCGGCGCTCAGTATCTGAAACAAGCCACCGATCGACACCGAATTTTCGCAGACTTTTTCAACCTCGCGACGTTCCTAATTCCGCGTTCGAGGCTGCCGGCACTTCCAACAGAGATCCGAGAGAAACTAGGTTTTTTCTACACCGCTCGCTAAATTATCAAAGCTGATCTTCGATCAGCTTTGATCGACACTGATCTCCAAATGCATCTGCCCGAACTCCGAGCGCATCGGGACCACTATGATCGGCTGATTTCCATGTGAAGTGATAAGTCCACTGCCACGCGAAACAGTAGGAATCGCTCTCTGGAGTGTGTAGCCCTTGGCATTGAGCTGAGTCTTTGCAGAGCCGTAAATCATATTCAGAAGCTCTGCGGCTCCGTCTTGAGTCTCGTTGTTGATCTCAGTAACGGTCTCGCCCAGCATGTTCGAGAGAAGTGAGAGATAAAACTTTTCCTGAAAATTCAAACTGATCGCGCCTTTAAAATTTTCTGATGTGAGCCCGATCGCTGCCGCAATTGCAAAAACAGGCTGAACTTCGCGCCCTTTTAAAAAGGGTTTCCCGCCTTCGAGTTGTATCTGACATTGAACTTTCAAAACATCAACCGCCCCAAGAATGAATGGATTCACGAAATTAAGATCGAGCATTGCTTGCGCCTCTTTTTTGCTAAATTCCTTGTGTCTGTATCGGTTGTTGTTTGGGAGTAAAGAGTCGAATTTGATGAGAGCTCATCTGAACACGGCTAGTAAAATGGCTGAAATCATCGATTATGTTACACATCGCGAAAATGAAATTTACGATTGTTTCGCGCCAGACCTCAGACTCATAATGGAGCAAGTTTTGGTCGAATACCCTGCCTTCTTTTTTAGGCTGTCTTTACCTTTCTCTGTTCAGCCATAGATATAGAGACAGTAGAGTGAAGCAAATTTTCACGGAGAAACTGAGATGCAAAAATTTAAAATCGTTCGGCGCGTGATTATTTTAAGTTTTCTTTTCGTGAGTGGTTTTCTGGCTTATGCAGGCGATTTCAACTCCGCACTTCCAGTAGGACACCCAAAAATGAAACCAAAACGAACGTCTGCGTCGACTTCTGCGTCGACTCCCGGGCCGACCTCTGGGCCTAAACAAAACCTACTCCCCGAGACTCATCATGCGGGAGTATTAAAAGAGGGGAAGCATATGAATTT
>JAYVND010000202.1:0-6215 GCA_043758635.1 Bdellovibrionales bacterium | reverse complement strand
GTAAATTCTGTTCTGCTTGATTCATACCGAACATCCTCTTGATGTTGGCCTCGTGGCGTCAGGTGACCGAATGGGGCCGAGTGTTAGATTAAGGTATCACGGGTCAAAATAGCATTTTCCTCTAGGTTCTTTAGAATTGGCGTAGATAAGCACACATTTTTTAATCTACAGTTATCTACTGAATGGAAATGATCCGCACGTCGTTTCCTTACTTGGGCTTCCACATCAATGCTCTTCTCATCCCGAGCGAATCGATTCAATCTCACTCACTCACTCACTCACTCACTCAAACGATGCATATACACCGCCTGAACTGCGCATTAAGTTGACACTCCGTGTTCGCTCTCTAAGGATGGGACATGACGAACCAAACTGAGTTTCTTTTTGGCAACCCGACGTTTGTGTGGGCTGCGATTGCCGCTTTTCTTCTTATTCTTGTTGCTCTGATCGGCCTCCTTTTGTGGCCTCATGTACGACACTTTCTCCACGCGGATGGTGACAGGCACCGAATGCTATCGAGGGCGGAAAGTCGAGTGGGGATGTCTGGGTTAGTCACTGTCGCACTGGATCCGATTTCTTATCTGGGCCGAGTGACGGTGGACGACGAAGATTGGGCAGCCAAAGGTACTTCAAACGCACCAGTTGGATCAAAAGTCCAGATCACGGGCAGTGATGGAATTCATCTCTTGGTTCGCTCAACCCGTCCAGTTGATGAAGAGATTTGAATCCGAACCACGGTTGATAATCTCAATATCTCAATGAGTTACTCAGCGAGTTGTCATTTATTTTAGTTGGTGCTCGTTCTGAGACTTGTACTGAGACCTGGTCTGAGACTCGTCTTGAAACTTTAAAACGTTTTTCATTTTGATCTTTCAAGAAGCAGAGGTTTTTTATGGAGGGTGTGATGGGCTTAATTTCGGTCGTGCTATTGGTATTTGTGATTATCGTGATCTTGAAAACGATTAAAATCGTGCCGCAGAAACAGGTAATGATTGTCGAGCGCCTCGGGCGTTTTCACAAGGCGGCAGAGGCGGGCCTGAATGTGATTCTACCCTTTATCGATTCAGTTCGCTCCGTTCTCGACCTTCGCGAGCAGATCACCCCGATCGAGCCGCAAAACGTAATCTCTAGAGACAATGTCACCATGGAAGTCGACGCTGTGATCTATTTTGTCATCATGGACCCTGTTCGCGCGACCTACGAGGTTCAAAATCTTCGCTGGGGGATTGAGCAGCTCACTCTGAGTGCTCTGCGAAATGTGATTGGCTCGCTCGATCTTGATCACACTCTCTCGTCACGTGACAACATCAACTCGCAAGTTCGAGCAGCACTCGATGCGTCCACTCAACCATGGGGAATCAAGGTTCTCCGGGTGGAATTGAAGAATATCAATCCTCCGGCTGAGATCAAACTCACAATGGAGAAACAGATGACTGCTGAGCGAACTCGCCGCGCGGTCGTGACGACGGCTGAAGGCGACAAAGCGTCAGCGATTCTCCGAGCAGAAGGGGAGAAGCAATCAAAAATTGTGAGCGCCGAAGGTGAAAAACAGTCGGCGATTTTAGCGGCAGAGGGCCAGGCGGAGGCCCGCTTGAAGAGCGCCAACGCTGAGGCTCAAGCGATTCAAATGGTTGCACAGGCGCTGGGCACTAACTCGAGCCCAACACAATATCTCATCGCGCAGAAGTATCTCGACTCGCTCAACCAAATTGCCAAAAATGCGAATAAGACAGTGTTTCTGCCTTACGAGGCAACGGCGGTCATGGGTTCGGTCGCGTCACTGAAGGAGCTCGTTGCGCCAGATTCGAAGACCGGAGTCGCGAGTGGAATCACTGGGGGACGAGCAACTCGCGCCGGCCCCGTTTCTTAAGATCCAGAAATTGTTACAGAGTTTGGGAACGCAGCGCAGTGACTGAAGCGTAAAATATTCCGCTTCAGAGGTGCCTTAATTTTTATCACCTATTTGATACGTCTGTGGTTGCTGCCCAGTTGTAGGCTAATATTGCGCTGCGTCAATTAAGTGAGTGGTTCCAACTCGGCACCGCCAATCCTCTGATATTGCTGACAAATGTTTAGCAGTCGGAAATGTGTTGAAGTGCGAAGTTTCCTAAATTTCCTAAGTTTACGTCATTGCTTTTGAAAACTGAAATGTCTCTGCAAATTCTTAACTTTCAAGGTTGCAAAGAAACTCTTTGGGCAGGAATCAGATAATATTTTTTGACCCCCCACTTCAGGCTGGCTAGATCTTGCGTGGATAGCGGAGCTCATCCCGATCGAGGGGCTTAGCTTCAGATCAGGCAGTTCTGCAGAAAAGTTCCGGGCCAGACCGCGAATCCGTTCGCTAGAAGATTTGGAACTTGAAGTTCAAAAAAACGACAATCTTCTGTGGGGGGGGGATTTCATGCTTCAGACAACAGTCACTCAACGTTTCACTCGAAATGTACTCATCGGTCTTTTGCCAGCTCTTGCTCTCGTTGCGACGGCTTGCGCACCGAGCGAAAAAAATTCGGCACTGGGTGGAATTGCTCTTTCGGCTGGAGCTTCGAAAATCGTCAACGGAACGGACGCATCCGTTGCTGACATTTCGGCAAATGGTTTAGCTGAATCGGTTGTGTTGGTTGTCGGTCAACAGGCCGAAGCACCTCCTTCAAAAGGTGTCATGGTTTCGACCTGCACTGGGACTTTAATCACTCGACAAATTGTTCTGACGGCAGCTCACTGTGTCTCGCGTGGACTGAGACCGGCTGATTTGATCGTAGGCCTTAAGTTCACGCGCGCGATGCAGCCGGGTGAAGACGACAAGGTCATGAACCCACTTGCAACGGCCTACAGAGTGAAAAATTTTGCCGTTAACGCCGGTTATTCGGAACGGGGCACTGGGCAACAGCAAAACGATATCGCCCTCATCTTGCTTGATCATCCGGTTCCCGCAACGGTTCGTCTTGCGACTTTGCCGGAAGCCGCACTCGACGTTGAAACTCTCGACGCAGTTCTCGCAATCGGTTACGGAATGTCGGTCGAAAAGCACAGCACCGCGCAGGATCACACGGGTGGTGGAATACTTCGTTACACGACGTTTGCGAAAGACAAATTTGGTAATGTGACCCCACAACCAGATCGCAATAGCCCCTTCGATGGAATGATCGCTACAGTGGCTGACCAGACATCGATCTGCCACGGCGATTCGGGGGGACCGTTGATGGCGGTGACAGGGACGGCTTCGACAAATACAGTCGTTGGAATCAACGATGCGGTATTGCCTCACTACGCAGGTCAGCAACAGGTTGATTATCAAGCAGCCGAGTTAACGGGAAAGCTCGACGACTTCTACAAAAAATATCCGGATGCTAATATCTGTAGCGGTGGTCTCAACGTATTTGTGAATGTTGCAGCCCAACTTACCTGGATCAATCAGAAAGTAGCAGAGTTGCAGGTGCAGGCCGCAAATCCCACTCTCCCTGTTCCACAGGTTACGCCTCCGGCGGATCGACAGGTTGCGCCCCCGGTTGCGACTCCAGCTCCGGCGGTGACTCCAGCGCAGCCTGACACTGCAACTCCCGCTCCCGCTCCACGCAAGCACCACCGTTAGTCGCGGTTAAAAAAGGGGATATAGAAGGACTTCCCATTTTTTGTATCCAGCATTTACTTGCTGAGAGCTTGAGCGTGATGGCGAATGTGATCTTCGATGAAACTTGAGATAAAGTAGTAGCTGTGATCATAACCTTCGTGAAAGCGAATACTGAGGGTTAGCTTCGACGGCTTTGATTCTCCGATTGTATTCGCAGCTGCCGCTTCTAAGTTTTCGGGGCGGAGCTGCTTTTCCAGAAATTCGTCATTCAGTCCTTGATCCACCAAGATGGCATGACCATGTGAGTGACCGCGCTCGATCAAGCACGATGCATCATAATTCGCCCACACGCTGCGATCATTTCCTAAATAGCCAGCGAACGCTTTTTCGCCCCAGGCGCAGTTCACCGGATTCGCAATTGGCGCAAAAGCGGAGATGCTCTTAAAAACATTTGGATTTGTAAGTCCGAGCACCAGTGCACCATGACCTCCCATTGAATGCCCAAAAATTGAAATTTTGTTTCCTAAACCAAATTCGCGATCAATAAGTGAAGGAAGCTCCAGTGTTACATAAGTCGCCATGCGATAATGATCGCGATACCCCGGAGTGGTGGCGTCAACATAGAAGCTTGCGCCGCGGCCAAAGTCCCATGAGTCTGATTCGTGCGGGAGGCTCAGCCCACGAGGGGACGTGTCGGGGCAAATCACCATCAGGTTTGCCTCACTCAAAGCGCGAAAAGCTCCGGCCTTGGCCATGAAATTTTCTTCAGTGCAGGTGAGACCGGAGAGCCAAATTAAAATTCCAGCCGGCTTTTTTCCGCCGAGTGAATTTGCGCCCGGAGTGAAAGTTGCGAAGCGCATTTTAGTTTGCGTAGATTGCGATTCGTGTTCGCAGAAGCGCACCTCGCCATCAAAGGCTCGATGTTTCTTTAAAATCTTCACGCAATGCCTCGTTTCGATTGGGAGAGTGGGAGGTTTAGATCGGTCGGTTAGAAAACAATCACTGAGCGAATGCTCTTTCCTTCGTGCATGTAATCGAAGGCATCATTGATCTTCTCGAGTGGCAAAGTGAAGGTGACCATGTCGTCAATATTGATCTCACCTTTCATATACTGTTCAACGTAGCCGGGGAGTTCAGTACGTCCTTTCACGCCTCCAAATGCCGAACCTTTCCAGACGCGTCCTGTGACGAGCTGAAAAGGACGAGTTGAAATTTCTTGGCCCGCACCCGCGACGCCGATAATAATCGATTGCCCCCAGCCTCGATGGGCGCATTCGAGCGCAGCGCGCATGAGCTGCGTGTTGCCGACACATTCAAAAGAATAATCGACGCCCCACTCCGTCATCTCGACGATCACTTGCTGAATGGGCTTGTCGAATTTCTTCGGATTTAAAAAGTCGGTTGCGCCAAATTTTTTCGCCATTTCCCATTTTGAATCGTTGATGTCGACCGCAATGATGCGACCGGCTCCAGCCATTTTCGCACCCTGAATACAGGACAGGCCAATTCCGCCAAGTCCAAACACGGCGACGGTTGCGCCCTTTTCAACTTTGGCCGTGTTCAGAACAGCGCCGATTCCCGTTGTGACCCCGCAGCCGAGCAAACAAATTTTGTCGAGTGGGGCGGCAGAATTCACTTTTGCGAGCGCGATCTCAGGCACCACGGTGTACTCGGCAAAGGTCGAGCAGCCCATGTAGTGAAAGATCGGTTTCCCGTCTTTGGAGAATCGTGAGGTTCCATCGGGCATCAGGCCTTTGCCTTGGGTCGCGCGGATTTTCACGCAGAGATTGGTTTTACCAGATGTGCAGAATTTGCATTCACCGCACTCGGGCGTGTAGAGCGGAATCACGTGATCGCCGACTTGAAGCGAAGTGACGTCTTCACCTAACTGAGTGACGATGCCGCCACCCTCATGGCCGAGGATGACCGGAAACAATCCTTCTGGATCTTCACCAGAAAGAGTGAACGCGTCGGTGTGGCAGACTCCGGTCGCAATGATTTTAACCATGACTTCACCGCGCTTTGGGTTCTCGAGATCAATCTCTTCAATTTTGAGTGGCTGTTTAGGACCCCAGGCGACGGCAGCACGAATTTTCATAAACGCTCTCCTTACGACCAAAAAAAATCAACCACGTGCAAAATCTTACGGCAATTTCGAAACCAAACCATAAGTTCAATTGAGCAGTTCAATGAATAAATCCAATGACAGGTTCAATGACAGGTTCAACGACAGGTTCAATGAACCTGTCGATTCTCCAGCTCAATGACCAAGCTCCACCAACAAGTTCCATCAGTTGGCTATCAATACGCAATGACTTTCGCCAGCAGCTCCTCGCAGGAAGGCGCTGCTAGCAAAAGTCCAAAGAATTGGCTTCTCGCTCCCGCTCATTGCATTGTAACGTTCAAGCTCGACATGAACCAATAGGCTTGGTCCTCACTGGCCTCAGCGCGGAGTGCTCTCACGATGAAAGCTCAATGCAGATTTTTTAGGTTTTCTCGAGGCCTCTACCTGAATTTAATTTTGGTGATAAGCCTCTCACCAATTGTGGGAGTTCAGCTGGCATCGGCTCAACCGGATTTGGTTTCAAACTTTGATTACGAGGATCTGGTTTCGCTCATCCAAACTCGGCACCTCACTAAAATTGAA
>JAYVND010000201.1:0-1930 GCA_043758635.1 Bdellovibrionales bacterium | reverse complement strand
GAGCATCAACAGCGGGGCTGATATCTACCTCGCAAAACCTTTCGACCCCGAAATGTTTATAACCCGGGTGAAATCGCTGCTTTCGAAAAATCGTAAAGTGCCACTCGTTGCGGGAGTCGACACGGACTTCAGACATTCACGGATTCTTGCGATCGACGACAGCGTCACTTACCTTGAATATCTGCGAGTGCTTATGAACGAGGAGGGCTACGTCGTTGATACGGTCTCTTCTGGCGAAGCCGGGCTTCAGCAGCTGAAGCTCGAGAATTACGATTGCGTTCTTGTAGATCTTATTATGCCAGGCCTTGATGGAATTGAATTTTGTAAACAAGTATTAGTTACTCAGTCTGTTGTCGAAGATCCAGTTGTGCTACTCATGTTGACGGCGCACGAAACAAAAGAAGAAGTCACCCGCGGACTTGCCGCCGGCGCTGACGACTTCGTTAGCAAGAACAGTGATGTCGCGGTTTTGAAAGCGCGTATACGTGCACTTCTCCGTCGTAAATTTTTGCAGACCGAGAACAAACGATTTTTAGAACAACTCAAAGATCGTGAGCTCGAAGCGGTCCGCGCGCGAGCTGAGCAAGAGATTTTACAGACTCGTGCTCTCATGATCGAACAGCTCGAAAAAACCGCAGCTGATTTGCAGATTTCTAACAACGAGCTCGTCAAAGCGCAAGCGATTGCGGTTCAGGCGTCAGCTTCCAAGTCTGAGTTTTTAGCGAATATGAGTCACGAGATTCGAACTCCAATCAATGGCGTAATCGGTATGACCGATCTTCTGATGGACCTCTCGCTCAATCCCGAGCAACAAGACTATGTCGAAACTATCAAGCGCTCGGCAGATTCGCTGCTTTCGATCGTCAACGACATTTTGGATTTCTCGAAAGTTGAAGCTGGGAAATTAGACCTCGAGTCCATCGACTTCGATTTCCGTCAAATGATTGACGACTTGATGAAAACCTTTGTCGTGATATCCAAAAAGCAAGAAATCGATCTGCAGGTGCATCTTCCAGCTTCGGTCGATAATATGGTAAAAGGCGATCCGGGGCGCGTGAGGCAGGTCCTTACAAATCTTATTAATAATGCGATTAAGTTTACCAAAAAAGGGTCCGTCGAATTAACAATCGATGTGACCAATGTTGCAAATAAGCAGAGTCGTTACCGTTTTTCAGTGACGGATACGGGACTTGGAATCAGCCAGGAAACATTACGACGACTGTTTCAAGGATTTTCACAAGGCGACTCGTCCACGAGCCGGAAATTTGGTGGAACAGGGTTGGGGCTTGCAATTTGCAAACGCCTCGTCGAGTTGATGAGCGGCACGATTGGAGTTGAGAGCACCGTTGGTGTTGGTTCGATATTTTGGTTCGAAATTCCGTTGGAGCGAGCTGCGATTGCAAGTGTCGGGACGAAAATCAGTGAGCCTCGAATTGCAGCGATGGCTGAAAGGTTTGTCGGTAAACGAGTTTTGATTGCAGAGGACAACCCCGTGAACCAGAAGGTCGCTCTGTTGATGCTTCAAAAGTTAGGCATTCGGGCTCAAGCAGTTGCAAACGGGAATGAAGTGCTCGAGGCTTTGCGAGAAATTCACTATGACTTGATTTTAATGGACTGCCAAATGCCCGAGCTCGACGGCTACGAGGCGACCAAGGTCATTCGCAGCGGCACAATGCTCATCAACCGTGACATCTTAATCCTTGCGATGACGGCAAATGCGTTGGCTGGCGAGCTTGAGAAATGCCTTGGATGTGGAATGAACGGCTACCTCGTGAAGCCGGTGCGACTTGAATCTTTAGCTGAAAAGATCGATCAAGTGTTTTCACTTCAAGCTGCGGCCATTAATAAAGAGGTCGCCTAAGCAGCCTGTTCGGTTTCGTATTGAAGTTTGTAATTCGAAAAACTTGGTGTTAGGTTGAGGCTGTTGATA
>JAYVND010000200.1:0-1936 GCA_043758635.1 Bdellovibrionales bacterium | reverse complement strand
CATGCCGCATTAGCCTTTCAAGTGCTCGAAGAAACGGATGTTCACTTCTTTAAACTTTTTAAATACGGTGACCGCCAATGCCAATCCAACGGCCGCTTCCGCTGCAGCAATTGTCATGACGAAAAATACCATCACTTGGCCATTCAAATTGATGGCTTGGTTGTCGCCAAAATGACCGAATGCCAAGAACGAGAGGTTCACGGCGTTCAACATCAACTCGATCGACATCAAAATAACGATCACATTTCGACGCATGAGGACGCCAACCATCCCCGCGATAAACAAGAATGCCGAGAGAACGAGGTAATGGCTTAAGCCAACTTTCAAACTCTCAATCAGCATGATGAGTTCCTCCGATAATCCGAGAAAGGGTGACCGCACCGATCGCGATGATCAAGAGGAGCGCGCCAATTGCTTCAAATCCAAAAAGATAATTTGTAAAGAGCACCGTACCGAGATCGCGAGATGCATCCATCGACTTCGCAGCATCAATGATCACCGGTTGTTGAATTCCGCTGCTCGCGAGCCAAACCGAACCCATTATAAGTCCCAAAAGAAGGCCCGATGAACCGATCTTCAGGCCGCCCGAGACCAAACCTTTTGAGAAAGTTTTCATTTCAGTTTTTAGGTCAAAGAGCATGAGAACCATGACGAAAAGAACCATCACCGCGCCGGCATAAACAATCAACTGCACTCCGGCGATAAAAAAGGCGCCAAGCGAATAGAAGAGTCCAGCCATGCTGACCATCGTGATTGCTAAAAGAAAAGCCGAATAAATTGGGTTGGCCGCGAGTATCACACCGAGTCCCGCAATCAATGCCGCTGCGGCTAAAATGTAAAATAAAAAATCCTGCATACCTAACATGATCTATCTCCTCATTCCTTTGCATTGCATCCGCTCCGCAGATGCGACGCTCGCAGCGAGTGCTTTCTTACTAATTTGCATCCGCTCCGCAGATGCGACGCTCGCAGCAAGTGCTCTCTTACTAATTTGCATCCGCTCCGCAGATGCGACGCTCGCAGCGAGTGCTCTCTTACATCTGCTAAGAGTGTGCGACCAACAACCAAATTGCAGATGCAATCGTGTTGAAGAGGGCCCATGGCAACATCGTCTTCCAGCCGAGATCCATCAACTGGTCATATCGGAAACGCGGGAGAGTCCAACGAACCCAGATGAAAATCCAGAGAAGCAAAATCATTTTCACCAAGAATGAAGTTAAGAAAATGACCGCCGTCAGAATGCTCGCCAAAGTCACAGACTGACCCGCGAACCAACTCGCAACCGATTCATTGTTCACCCAAGGGAGCGCGTAGCCGCCGAAGTAAAACACAATCATCAATCCACACGCGACCATCATATGGCCGTATTCACCGATGAAGAACATGTTGAACTTCATTCCGCCGTATTCGGTGTGGAATCCAGCAACCAATTCACCCTCTGCCTCAGGCAAGTCGAATGGAAGTCGGTTGGATTCAGCGAAGGTCGCCGCAAAGAAAATCAAAGCACCGAGGGGCTGATAAAAAATTCCCCAGTTAGGAAGCGGTAAGTTGGTCACATTGTGGCCAAGGAAAGTGAAGCTCATCAAGCCGTTTTGAGCTGCAATCATTTCGTGGAAGCTAAATGTCCCGTAGAGCATCAAGATCCCGACAAGCGATAGCCCCAAAGCTAACTCGTAAGAAACCATTTGCGCACTCGCTCGCAAAGCACCCATCAAAGCATATTTGTTAGCTGAGCCGTAACCCGCCATTAAAATCGAGTAAGCTCCGAGTGATGAAATCGCGAGAACAAAAACGATTCCGATGCCGAAATCATAACCCTGCATAAGAAAAGTGTAGGGGCCGAAATTTTGACCGAACGCTTGGAAGGCTTCAATTTGGATCGGCGACGAGAGCGGGATTGATGCAAAAGCAAGCGCGCCCGGAATCAAAGCCATGA
>JAYVND010000199.1:0-1941 GCA_043758635.1 Bdellovibrionales bacterium | reverse complement strand
GACTATACTCTCGATGGTATTGGATGAAGAAGTACTGAGATTAAAGCCTGAAGAAGAGAAAGCGGACATCGTCAAGCGAATGGACGAGTTGCGTCTCTATCTCAATCGTCTTCGCCAACGCTACAAGATGGGCGAACTCCAACTCGCAAACCTCATACGACAAACAGAAGGGCGTCGTGAGGTGCTTCGGCAAAGATGGCTAGAGCTCGGTGGGTACTGCGAATGATCACGCAAGAATGGAAAGATATACCAGGGTTTGAAGGTCGATATCAGGTTTCGTCGGTTGGAAAAGTCCGGTCTCTAATGAACAACAGCTTGCAACCGCGTAAGGTTCCACTGGTTCTAAAAGACAGACCGACAGGTGATCGATACAGAAAAGTTTATCTTTCGGTAAAAAATAGAAGATATAATTTTACGATTCACCGTTTGGTGCTGCTCACGTTCACAGGCACTCCTAACGTCGGTCAGCAGTGCGCTCATTTAAACGGCATTCGAGATGATAACAGGTTGGAAAATCTTAAGTGGGTTTCACCAAAAGAGAACGCCGCCCACAAGTGGTTGCATGGAACTCAGCAGACTGGTGAAGCCGCACCGAACGTTAAGCTCAGCAATTGGGACGCTATTACAATACTGAATCTGCACTTTGTTCACGCAAAAGGATATTCAGAAATATCCCGTCTTCTGAACCTCAATCCTCCACACGTGGTTAGAATTGTAAAAGGACGGAATTTTAAAAGCATTTACGAGACATTCAAGAAGGGGGCATCGTTTGAGCCTCTTGTTTGAAGTAGAATGTTTCGGCCGCGCGTCCGTGAAAAAGAATACACAACGCGTGATCGGCTACGGCCGCAAGCGCAGGGTCATCTATTCTCCTCAATACATGATGTGGGCCAATGCCGCAAAGCTTGCGTGTTTCAGAGCGCACATGGGTCAGAAGCCAATCGAGGGGTTGGTCGAAGCTCACTTCACATTCACATTTAAAAACCATCAGTCTGAATCAGACCTCTCAAATTGCCTAGAGGGCATTCAAGACGTGATGCAGACAACTGGCGTGATCAAAGACGATAAGCAGATCAGAGCTATCGTTGCCGAGAAGGTCTTCGGCGGAGAACCAAGCGTTCACGTCAGGCTGTTTGAATACGAGGGCGATCATGGCTAAGAAAACTATGCCTAAGATTCGAATACTAAGATCCTACAAGGGCGCGCTCACCGTGAACCAAGATGACTTCATTCCGCGCGCAACAGGATTCAGTATCGACACCTTGCAGTTTTTAAACGACGAGGGCACCTGGGAAAGTCCAGAGGTTGTGATTGACGCTGAATCGTTAAACAAGCTCAACGAGTTTAAGCTCAAATGGGATCCAATGAATCAAGTGTTGCCAGAGGCGACAACGTGAAATTGATTGAGCGTTTTCTTCTCAGGCAATTCGAAGAGACCGTCATGACCGGATCGTCTATCACCGACGTCAAAAAGAAGCTCAATATCTATGAAATGACTAGACAAGGTGAGCTCTCAGAACAATGCAAACAAACGCTGCTTGATATGACCGAGCGGTTTAGAATCGTGGGCCACATCAGCCTGTCTGATTCTGTCCAAAACGCTCCGAACAAATTGGAACGATAGGCCAAGATTATTTGAGGCAGCATTCGATGCATGAGCGAAACTGAATTAATTGACCCGCATCCAATGCCTGCTTTCGATGAGGTCTATCAGTACGCGCTCAACACCGTTCGGTATCACATCAAAAAATTTGCCTCACACCTGTCCAACGAGCAGAAAGAAGAGATCGTGCAAGAGACATCTCTCAGAGTCTGGAAGGCCTACCAAAAGTTCACCCCGGACCTCGGCTGGAAATCCTTCATCGGATTCCATTGCCGGGGAGCCGTCCAAGACTTCCTAAAAGGTGGATCGTTCGAAGATGGCATGGGACTGAACTCAGA
>JAYVND010000198.1:0-6258 GCA_043758635.1 Bdellovibrionales bacterium | reverse complement strand
GAATTTGGGCGCAAAAATCCAGAGTTAACGGTGGCGATCTGCGCCATATTCAGTGCGTGCTGCATGGACTCTTCACCACGCTCGATAGGCGACCCGTTGCCTCCGGGCTGGAGGCGTGATGCGAGAATCTCGGCGAGATTCGGCGTCGAAGCATTGAGGATCGCGGGTGTGCCTGCGGCTTCTAAGAATTTCCCTTTTTCGCCAGCTGCGCTCATGTCCATTGTGGTCACCGCCATTTGGTAGTCTAAACCAGTTGCGTTGATTGCCGCAACGAACGCTGGAACTTGGGCTGCGAGCATCGCTTGCCGCGGCGCCATGGAACCAGAATCGTCAATCACCCACAAGACATCAATGCTCTTTGCATAGGTGACTTGTTGAGCAAATGCCTGACTGGCATTTTGAAGACCATAGCGTTGTCCACTGCTACAGCCAGCTCCCTGAAACATGAACCATGCACAGCCAAGTGCGACAACTGTCTTCGATGCCAACGACCGTGGACCTCTGGTGGGCTGACGGCCCAAGAAAGTCTGACGACTCATATTTCTGTCCCCTTTTGTACTCTCGGGTGAAAACCGCACCATCTTGGCCGTCACTCACTCGCTGTATAAAACTCAAATAAATTATGCCGTTTTCTTAGTCGCGTAATCGTTCAAGATCTGCTGCGTTTGCGTTTCGATCTTTGTAAACTTCACTCCGTAACGAACCGGCGCTGTCTTATCGCTCGCGTTCACATAGCTCTTGCTGATGATTTCGCAAGCTGCGTTAAACGGAGGCGTTGTATCGGCCGGCTTAAAATGCAAATAAAGCATCTCACCTGGCTGCAACATTGCATTTTCGATCACGATACCTGCTCCACCGGCGCTGACCTCAATACTGCGGCCTTTGTAGACCGCGCGGTTGTCGTGAACGATGATCGAAGCTCCGTGTTGAGCGCGCGCATGACGACGCCTGAAAAAGACTTCATTGATGGGACCTTCGCTTGATCCGCGGAAGTTGCGAATTTTATCTGGGGAGAACTCAGCAATGGTCGCAATGCGCTCCCACGCCTTGAGACCCACGTGCCAAACATAATCAAATTCAAAAATCGATTTGTCCTGCAGCATCTTAATCAACTCGGCATATGAAAAAGGGCCGAATTTGCTTTCGCCTTTCAAAACAAACCACTCGACAACTTCGTTGCCGCCTCCGTCTTTCACTGAGCCTTCCGCGGCTCCACGAAGTGCTGTGACATTCGAAGCTAACGGCCCAACATTCTGAACCGGTTTGAGACCTTTCAGCGAATTGCTCAACTGGGGATGTGCCATCAGCATAATCCAGTCCTGTTTACCTTCGTCAAAAAGGTAATCGCTCGCGTCAAGCGTCTTCGCGTTCACACGCTGAACAATTTGTTCAGCCGTAAACGGACCTTGTTGTTCCCCATTAGCCGAAACGTAAAATTCAATTTGATCGGCGGTGTTCACCGCAGCTGTCGAATTGCTCATCGCATCCTCCGCCTAAACGAATCGGTGAATGCGCGAAAAGACTGAAGAAGTTTGAATGCGTCTGGACTTTTGATTGTCCAGCTTTCGCCAGAATCGAGCTCGACCTCTCGCGACTTAACGTCGCTGAACGCCATTTTACGCGATTTTGGTCGAATCAGGACAAGACCTCAGCTGAATCGACGAGGGCCATGCTGCTCTTACGTGACCAACGGACGGCGATGAAGAGCTCTAGGTAATTATCTATGAAATTATTTAAGAAACTGTCAAAAAAAAAGACACCCATTACCAATTCATTCAACCAATTCATTTCACTCACTTGATCGCCGCGCGAACATGTGCAGAGAACGCATCCATCAGCCAAACCACGATTGAGATCACAACGACGATCGTACCGACTTGATGCCACATGGATTGGCCAAGATATTCCATCAGCATCGTTCCGATTCCTCCACCGCCAACAATTCCTAAAATTGTTGCCGAGCGGACATTGGTGTCCCAGCGATAGATGGTGTACGAGAGGTAGGGCAAAAGAATCTGCGGCACAATCGCGAACCAAATGGTCTGCAGGCGCCCAGCTCCAGTTGCTTCGATTCCTTCCACGGGGCCCTGCTCAACACCCTCTACAATTTCTGAATACTGCTTCGCGAGTGATGCCACCGAGTGCACGAGAAGGGCGAGCATTCCCGCAAATGGCCCGAAGCTGACCCAGACCGAAAATACGATTGCCCAGATGATCGGTTCAACCGAACGAGACAAATTAAAGAGAGCGCGCAATGTTGTATAGGTGACAGAACCGAGCGTGGTGTCGCCCATGAGATTTTTTGCAGTCAAAAAGCTCAATATAAATGCGATCGGTACGGCTATTATCGTCGCCATGAATGCAATAAAAACTGTCTGGATGACCTTTATGATCGCTTGCGGAAGAACCGACCAGTCGGGCGTCAGCAGCTGGCGAAACACGCGACCCGCTTGCGAGATCGAATCCTCATCGAGCAACCGAACAAAGTTAATATCTGCGATGACAGAACCAAGAGCGATCGTGATTAAGAAAACAAGAATGAGCTCACAGCCCCAAAAAGTTTGATAGAAGGCCTTTGGCGTCTTTCCCGAATCGCGGCGGCAGTTGAGCGGCGCAAAAATCATTTCTCCAAGGGTTGCAATACCTTGCTGATTGATAAGGACGCTCATCACTGAACCGATCACCACAAATAGAAAGACTCTCAAGGACTCGCGCTTCATATCTGTCGTGAGGCGCTCCAATGTGACGCCAGTCGCAGCGATCCATGCGCTCACGGCGACGTATGCCAGCATAAAACCGTCGAAAACGGTTCTTCGAATCCATGCTCCGTTCAAAGTCATTGAAGACTCCGTCATTCGATATGCACTTCTTGAGCGTCCGTGCCGTAGATTTTTTTGAACCACTCATTATTGATCTCCGAAGGAATTCCATCATAAACCAACTCGCCGTCTTTGAGTGCGATCACGCGGGTGGCGTACTCGCGAACGAGACTTAGAAAATGCAAATTGCAGATCACCGTGAGACCCAGCTCTCGATTCACCCGGCGCAAATGATTCATCACCACGTGGCAGGATGCTGGATCAAGCGAAGCAACCGGCTCATCGGCAAGTAGAATTTGCGGCGACTGCAACAACGCGCGAGCAATCGCCACGCGTTGCTTTTGCCCACCCGAGAGTTGCGATGCACGGAAATATGCCTTTTCTGCAACGCCAACCAGCTTTAATTGATCCATCGCTCTTTTTTTCACATCGATTTCGAACAGACCGAAAATCGAACGAAATGCGCCCGTGTACCCCAAAGCGCCGTAAAGGACATTTTGCAAAACAGAATGACGCTCGATCAAATTAAAACTTTGGAAGATCATTGCCACGCGGTGACGAATGTTTCGAATTTCATGCCGCGTGGCCTTTGCGATATTTTGCGATTGCTTCGTTTTCTGATCGTGAAAAATGATTTCGCCGGAAGTCGGCTCAATGAGACGATTGATGCATCTAAGAAGTGTCGACTTTCCTGACCCCGAAAGGCCGATCACAACAAGAAACTCTCCAGGCTTCACATCAAAGCTTAAATTTTTGAGCGCGCGAATCCCATTTGGATAGATTTTTTCGAGATTGCGAATTGAGAGAATATTTTCTGACACTTCGCCACCTCTTTGAGTGCAATTAAATCATCCTGACTTATTTTGCGCCAGAGGCATCTTTCCCTTTGATCTCTTTCACCATGGACCGGATGCTTTCGTAATCCTTATCTGTGGCTTCCTGGATTGCGGTGGCGCCGTAAAGATTGTTGAAAGCCGCCTTGCCGTTTTCGGTTGTGAGCATGTCAACAAATGCCTTGGCGATCGTCGACTTCATTTCAGTGGGCATGTCTTTTCTAAACACAATTGGATCATTGGGAATTTCGGTCGTGAGTTTTAAGATTTCGATTTTGCTCTCGACGTCGGGATATTGGGCTTTGACCAAGCGACGCGCATCTTGAATTCCATCTTTCGAATCAGGCGGAGAATAATACGTTGCACCCGCATCAACCTGTCCTTGGTAAATCATCGAGACGACATTGTCGTGTCTCATTGCAAATACTGGATCACCAACGTTCACGCCTGCATCTTTTAGAAATTTCAACGGCAAGATGTAACCGCTGAGAGACGCCGGATCAACGAATGCAAATTTTTTTCCATCCAAATCTTTAAGATTTTTAAAGCGACCTTTTTTCGCAATAATTTGTGCCTGGTAAGTGGGCTTGCCGTACCGGATCACTGTGAGTCGCACTTCGGCACCGTACTTTTCATGCGCCATCAGATACCCGAACGTATTGAGAGCTGCAACATCGGCACGCTTTGCGCCAAACGCTTCGACAACGGCAACAAATGATTGAGGTACGTTGACCTCGAACTTGTAAGGCGTGTGCGCTTCGAGATAACTCTTCATGATGCTCGAGTTCGAATCGATCACCTTCGCGTCGACCGAAGGAACAAAGAATAATTTCACGGGATTCTTCTCAGACCCAAGCTCTGCTTTTTTAAACGTGCACGATGAGAGCATGATCGCGAGGACCGCGCCGATGGCGACGACAAATATCACGGAAAGCATTCGTTGCTGAAAATTCGGCGACTGGATTCGCAAGGGACGCTGGGTCATTTCTTCTGCCTTTGCCGTTTTGAACTGGTAAAATCGTAGCAGCAAGTTTCGCTCACGGCCATGCCAAAACCCGCGGTCGCGACGATCCGGCGACGATCCGGCGATGATCAATCGACTTCCATTTTTTCTCAAACCCAGTCATATTGCACGGATGCAAGACACTCCTCCCATCAGTGAAACTCCACTCATCAGTGAAACTTCTTTGGCAAAGCTCGAGCCCTCTTCAATTTTGATTCAGATCCTCAAAGAAGCTCGCGATCTTCAAGCCGAGGGACGGCGCATGCTCACCGTCTTTGACTTGGACTCCACGCTTTTTGATCTGACACTTCGGATTTCAATCATTCTCGATAGCTTTGCGAAAAATCCCGAAATGCTCGAGCGCTACCCGTCTGAGATTGCACAAATGAAAAATACGCAAGTCCTGCCAACCGACTGGGACATCCAGGAGTCACTTGACCGAGTGGGGCTCATGCGCGACGAATACGCGAGCTTCTCAGAGGCAATTCACCAACATTGGGCTCATTATTTTTTCTCTGACAGTCATCTTGAGCATGACGTACCTCTCCCGGGCGCAGTCCGTTTCGTGCTCACCCTCAGAGGATTTGGCGCCGACGTGATGTATCTCACGGCACGCGAAGAAGAGCGCATGATCAACGGCACACGCTTAAGCCTTGCTCAACACGGATTCCCTGTGAGTGATACAAATTCACGACTCGTCTTGAAACCGCGCACGGCAAAAGACGATGCGCAGTTCAAAGTCGATGTTTTAAAAAAGGAAGTGGACGCCTACGCGCGAATTTGGTTTTTTGAAAATGAGCCGGTCAATTTAAATCTTACTGCGAAACAGCTTCCGCAAGTTGGCCTGGTATTTCTGGACACCACGCATTCGCGCAAAGAAGAAGTCGACGAGACTCTCGCGCGAATTCCGCACTTTGATGTCGAACTGGCAGACCTGCTTTCGCTAGGCTAGATATTCTTTGGCGGAAGCGGTAGATGAAAGCCCAACACCGGAAGCGCGTAGAGCAAAGTGGCAACCATCAGCGCATGATTGATCCGCCCATTGAAGATCATTTCTACTACTTCGGGAATTGTTGCGGTGAACACGCGGATGTCTTCATAGGGATCAAGCTCAACTTCTTGCAGCTTCTTGCAATTGAAAGCGATGAAACTGTGCATGCGATTGTTTTGCATGGCGGGGTTCGGGCGATGAATTCCAATCAATCGAACGTCATCAGGGATATAGCCAGTTTCTTCAGCAAGCTCACGAAGGGCTGCCTTTGCTGGATCTTCGTTTTGTCCTGGATTCGTAGAGCCTCCTGGAAACTCGACGCAGATTTCACCCGACGCGTGCCGATACTGTTCGATCAGTACAATCTTTCCGTCTTCAGTTACCGGAACTACATTCACCCAGTCCGCAAATTCCATCACGTAATAATTCGGCATCACGCGGCCGTCGGGCAACTCGCACTTGTCGACACGAAAACGAAAAAAGCCACTCGCGAGAAGCTCTCTTGAATCGAGGCAACGCCAAGGCTGAATAGAATCATCTTTTAAATTTTTTCGCATGCTAACGAAATTAGCCTATTGGTAAATCGAAGTCACGTTGCCAAATCCGGTCGTG
>JAYVND010000197.1:0-1943 GCA_043758635.1 Bdellovibrionales bacterium | reverse complement strand
GAATATTGGGGTAAGTGACATGAATAAACCGATCGAAACGTTACCGCCGATTCCCGAGATGTTATTGGCGAACCACTCAGAAAAGCGTCGAATTTTACTTTCGCCAAAAACACCAATCAAGCGGCGATCCAAACGAATGGCTTCAACTAAGCCACGCATATTGACCCAGTTCTGCAGCCAGCCGGCGCAGATGCTCGAGAGCCAAAGGAAGAACCCGGTAACCGCCGCATACCACCAGGAGAGACTTTTTGTGGGGTCTAAGTCATTGAGCATATGGTGCGCGAAATGCTCGCTCAGAAGTCCGTGATGAAAAAACGTGTGGTAAAAAATCGAGAGCGCAAATGCGCCGATCATCACAAAGAGCACGTTCCCGATCGCCGCCACGAATTGCGAGCGAGTGATACGAGCAACCTCTCGCATCAATTCTTGTTTTTCACCGTTGGTCATTCGGCGGTGAATCCGGTTGGCAAGCGCAGCCGCCGTCATAGAAGGTTGTTTGGTTGCGAGTGAAAAGCCAAGAAATTGCATTGCAAGAAAGCAAACTGAGTAGTCGATTGCAATCAGCCCGCCCTCGATCGCGAGCGGGGCCGATAGTGCGTAAATCAAAAACTTAACTACCGTCATCGGAACGGTAACAAGTCCTCCGCCAGCTCCAGCATAGAGCATGCTGAAATACTCTCGCTTATTGCGCGAGATGTAATGCTCGCCGGTTTCTCCAGCGTGCTCCACGAGTTTTCGAGCAAAAATATCAAGGTTGAGTTTATAAATTTGCAAAAGTGAACGTCGTGCTTGATGCGTCCGCAAGATCTCAACCACGAGGGCCTGCGAGAAATCATCGCCGTTGGGTAGAAGAGAATCTTTTGTGAGGCTCTCCACTCGGTTCAAAAGACTGGTGAGTGTCTCTTGACGGTAGAGGAGATCAATACTCACTCCCTGACGCTCAATCGACCGGTGCACCTGACGAAGGGCAAAACGACAGAGCTCAATCGTATCCAGAATGTTTCGGCCGGTAGCTGCATTTGAATTTTCAATCTCGCGAAAGGCAATTTTCGAAAGATTTAAAAATGGTGAATCCGAAATCGTGTCGCGCGCCGTTCTCTCACGAATGTCGGGATGAAGTGAAAGTGAAGATATCTGAACCGCGAGGTGCAGGATCGAACGACGAAGTGCTTCTTCGAGTCGCGGATGAGGATTATGGGCCTTACGGTTCTCGTTTAGGATTGCGAAAAACTCAGACCAATCAGATCTCTGAATTTGACTGACCCATTCTGCATCGTTGTCGCCGGTAAATACCATGTCGACTACGTAACTTAAGTCATTTGGGCGAGGGATGGGTGGCAAGAATAAGTCTGCCACGCGCCGGAATGAATCGGTGATGAGCCCAGCGTGCTCGGTCATCTCGACGCGAGTCAAGACCGTCGTGGCATCAGTTTCAAAGAGAACGGTTGCAAAAATATCAGCCACCGATTCAGACCAATCTTGCTGACGTCGCATGATTTGCAAGAAGAATTTAAATCGAGCAAGAGAGTCGCGTGCGTTTCCCGTTCGATGCCAGTGTGCAAGGCGAGAAAGCCACTGGATTTTTTCGAGTCGAGTTTTTTGAAGACGTGCCGTGACAAGAAGTGAGCTGAGGTCTTGTTTTGGATCCTGACGACGAATGTAACTCGAGACCTGGGTCCAGAAGCTCTGGTCAAAAGGATGAGCATGCTGAATCGGTCGAGTGGTCGCGGATTCAGTTTTGAGCCCTGGTTTAATCTCTAGTTTAATGTCGGGGGTCGTTTTCGGAGTATCATCTTTTGGAGTTTCATCTTTTGGATTCACTTCGTTATGGTCGCTGAATAACGTAGGAGAATCAATTTTTGATTTGTGTCTAAATGTCCGCACATTGAGACACGACTGCCACCAACCGGAAATTTGAAATCGGTTTTAGTGGTTATTGTAGG
>JAYVND010000196.1:0-6268 GCA_043758635.1 Bdellovibrionales bacterium | reverse complement strand
AACCAATAGTTGCGAGAAATATGAGTGAACGCTCAAGCCCTGGACGCTCAAGAAGCGCATAAGAGCTAATAATTTCGGGAAGGCCTGCCGTACCCGACTCTTTCACGTGGCGAAGACCGTATGAAAGTGCGCGACCTTCGAGTGAGTCTCGATCTTTGGCAATATCTTCGAGCTCATCCAGATTGTTCGACTGAAGCGCTTCGCGCATTTGTGCTTTCACGCGATTGCTGCGATTCGAAACTCCGCGTAACGTGATCCAGCGCTCTAGAATGAGCCCAATGCTGATGACGCTGACAACGATGAGGAGCCAGAGGATCGCTTCAGCGCCGCCTTGGGCGAGATTAAAAAGTCGTTCCGTGAGCATTATTTCTCCTAAAGAGCCAAATTTGCGGGGCCCTCGCGAAATTATCCCTAGAGTCCAAAGAATCGGTCAAGGTATGATCGTGGCCAGATGAGAAAGCCGACGCCCGAGATCAAATTTCTAAGAAGCCATTTCGCCTCATTTGAAGCGCTGACGTGCCGTTTTACTTTTGCTCTTCTCATGGGCTCGAGTTTTTTGATGATTGGATGCACTCTTAAGGCGGCTGAAAAACCATCTGTCATGGTCATTATGATCGAAAATCTTGGATTCAGTTCATTTTCGTGTGCCGATGGTATCGATCAAGACAGTGAGATCGACTTTCGTTCGTTTTGTGAAGAGTCGGTGCGGTTTACCCACGCGTACACACCTTCCACTTTGAGTCAGGCGACCGTTGCCTCGATCATGACGGGGAGATATCCTTTTGAACATGGTTTGCGAACCAACGGGTCGCAGGCACTCTCAGCACGCATCGAGACCGTCACGGAAAAAGCGGTTCAGCAGCATTACCGAACTTCGTTCTTTAGTGGTGGTCCACCGATTTGGAGAAAATCCGGTTTAGGTCAAGGCTTTGAAGTTTTTGATGACAACGTGATTCCAACTCTGAGTCACTTGTATCGCCCAGCTCATGAGCTGGTCCCGCTTTTTCTTAAGTGGTTGGGCAATGAACCAACCCACGCACCATTCATGAGTTTTCTTTACCTCGCCGATTTGCAGTTTGTCGACGATCCGATTACGAATGAAATTGGTGAGCTTCGCGAGAGTTCTCTCGAGAGTCAGCTCGATGAGGTACGGGAAACGTTGGGCCGTTTGGCGAGTGAGCTCAAGCGAAGAAAACAGTGGGACAATACTTACGTTGTGCTGGTCGGTCTGAATGGATCGAATCCACAAGTGAAATTGAAAGAGCCGCGACCTCTCAGTTTGTTCTCAGATGCCACCCGTGTGTCGTTGATGATCAAACCAGCGCGCCGAATGCGCGACGGACCCTTTAATTGGAAAATCGATTCAAATGTGACGTTGGCGGATGTCGGGGCGACGCTTTTTGAAATTTTAGGTCATCCGCTTCAGCCTTTGGCACCATCTTCGAGTGAAATTGCATATTCGGTTTCTCTGATGTCGGTTCTCCGCGGACCGGAGCCAGATTGGGCAGAGGATCGCAAGGTATTGAGTGAATCAGCATGGGGAGATTGGCGTGGGTATTCGGCCATTCGTTTTGCGGTTCGCAAAGGCTCTGACCTCTTGATTCAAGATCATTACGATCGACTCTATGACACGTTGATCGACGCACGCGAAGTGCAGCCCATCTCGTCACAAGACACGCGCATGGCTTCATCGCGCGAAGAGCTTTCTGATTTTCTGTATTCGATCAACCCATCCGTCTGGGAGCCGACGTCACAAATCCTGATGGAAAAGCTTGAGCTCGCGCGCGAGCTCTGGAAGTTTCGCAACCCGGGAATCGATGTTCTTGCGCGTCTCAAAATCTTGAGCAAAAAGTATCCTAACGACTCCGAATTGAAGGGGTGGCGGGCCATCTGGGCGTTGCGCACAGCCGATTGGAAGGAGCTTAAGGCAATGTCTTTGAAAGTAAAAGGTGAAGAGGTGTGGGAGTTTGTGGCCGAACGAAATTTAGGAGAAAAAACTTCGGTCCCGCTTGATCCTTGTTTGGAATTTTTGCGTGTTCCAAAATCCGTGGAATGGAAGCTCAGCAAATTATGCCGAGTGGAATCAATGGCAAACTTGATTGAATGGGCAAACGAGTCTACCGAGCTCCCAGCGCGCACGAGGGCGATGGAGGCTTTTATTCGAAGTTATGGGTCAAGGGTGATTTCGAATCGGATTTCAGAGCACAACTGGGTCACCGGGCTGAGCTGGGATACAAACTTGAATCGTTTAAAAGCACCGGAGACTGTGGATTTAGTCTTGGCTTTGCCAGAAATGCGTAAGTATCGAAGTCAGGTTTTGCGGCGTTTGGCGAGCGGCACGGAGCCTGGATTCGCGGTCAGTCGCTGATCCACCGTCGTTCAACGAGTGAGTAGGCGTTAACTGAATGGAGTGGCGACCTCAAAAAAGATTATCAGCTGACGATTGCGCGGATCTGGGTGCGGCGTTCAAAGCGAGATGCAATTGTATAAAGCGTATCTTCGTCGCAAGGCAAGTTGCCATTGATCGTCGTGAGATTCGAGATCGTGCGGATGTGCACCCGCTTTGGTTGCGTCATCGCGACAACTTCCATCCAGTCATCGACATCTGATGCATCCGTGTTGTCGCTAGTTCCTTTGACGAAAAGAGTTTCGATCAAAACATCATTAAGCGATCGAATGTCAACAATCAGACGCGAGAGCGTCTTGCGCGTGAGCGGATTATTGAAGATTTTAAAGAGACGATCGTTTCCGACATCGAGTTTCACAACACGCTCGTCATAGCGATTGACGGCATCGAGAATCTTGCGTGAATCAAGAGTCGAGGCATTGGTTCGAATTGCGATTTTTTTCTGGGGAAATTCGCGCCGCCGGAGCTCCATGACGGCGGCGGTGATCTCCGCAAACTCAGGGTGGAGAGTCGGTTCACCATTTCCAGAAAAGCAGACGGTTTCAAAATCTGCATTGGCACCGATCTCTTGACTCAAGTACGAGCCAATGGCGCTCGTGACCTGTTGGAGAGTCGGAAGCGTCGCTTCTTTCTTAATTTGATTCAGGCGAACGGTGGTTGGGCCCATTTGGCAGTAAACGCAATTGTACGAGCAAATTTTTGATCCTTGGCCTAAAATATTGATGTTGAGAACACGGCCCAAAACGGTGTCGACGCTCACGCCAGCGATCACGCTATCATTTTTCGCTTGAGCTCCGCGAGCCAAAGCATTGGCGTTCGACACCACGGTCAAATGGACCGGGGGGGTCGGATTCAATTCTTCGATTTTGCGTGTGGCACTCATTAGTGATTCTCCATGATACTTGAAACAAGCTGATCGGGGTTGCGAAGAAGGGAATTGATAGCTCGTCCATCTTCATTCGCGCTTTCACCGTCTGTGTTCGATTTGCGACTCGTCTCCTGAATCGTCAGGGTGCCTAGCCAAAAAGCGAGATCCGCATCGGTTTCTGCCAATGTCTGCGTTAATCTATCGACGGAAGTATCTCCCGGCTTGAGGCCGAAGAGCGAGGATGGCAAAAATGAATGTGATAACAGCACGATTCGATCGCCTTTTTGCACTCGAAAGCTATTGATATTCATATTGGCGGTTGAGTCGATGCCAATCACCTGTGCGGGAAGCGGCGGTAAGACGATTGCGCCTTCGCTCATGTCGAAAGCCAAATCGATCTGTGAACTGAGTGGCATCAGGGGATGCCCATTGCGCTCCAAAAGCACATGTGGGTTGCCAGTTTGCAGAAAGATGCACTCGTCTTCGTCAAAAATGCAGGCGAAAAGCTCGACTCCAGCCTTGTACTCAGTCTTGTTGTCTTCGCGATAAATCGCGTCGTTGGCGAGAAGTGCCGCAACTCGTAGATTGTTTCCCATTGGAGAAAGACTCGAAAGTCTCTGGAAAGGCGAAGTCGCCTCGTGATCTCCCATCGCAAGGGCGAGATATTCGAGGATTCGCTCAATTGCCTTGCGAGCGGCGGAACGGGACCCCCACGGAGTTGCAACGATCAAAATTTTTGACGAAGTATCAAAGTGAATCTCCGGTCTTGGACGAAAGAGGCGGCCACTATAGGAGCGTTCTTCAAATCGAAGACTCATATTAAAAGGCTCCATACATTTTTAGTTTATGGGTCGCTTTTGGAGAATAATCACCCTGCGGGTCGTCCATTTCGACAATTTTTTTCCAGAGCTCTTTTGCTTTTTCGAGCTGACCAAGACTTTCGTCAATCACCGACTCTTCGTAGAGTTCTTTCAGTTTTGTGTTCAGCTCACGACGAACATTGGCATTGAGTTCGGCCGCTTTTTGATTTCGGGCGTCAATGGCTTTGACCTTACGAATCTGTGCAATAGCCTCGCGGTAATTTTGCTGAGCATAAGCGGCTTGCGCTGCCGTGAGACCTTCTTCGACCTGAGCGGTGATTTTGCGGTTGATATCGATGATTTTTGATTTCGATTTTAGTTTTAAATTCGCCGGGTCAGGCCAGTGAGAATTCATATGTTTGGTGTAGGCATCGAGTGCTTCAAGAATTTGATTATTTGCTTCGAGGGTCTGCGCGTGCAGATACATTGTTCGACCTTTTTCGATGTGCTCTTGGTATTCAATTTGTGACTCGCGTTTGGCGCGAGCGGCATCAACTCGTTGTTGAACACCGTTTATCAGCTGATCGAGAATCGGATTTGCAGGATCAATGTCTCGAGCAGCACTCAGGCAGCTTGAGACTTCCTCTGTCGATGTTGCTGTCCGGGCTACGATTTCGCAGTTTTTGACAATCTCGTTGAAGCGACGCAGGTTTTCTTGTACGCGCACCTGTTCTTCTTGTAGTTTTTTCGCTTGGAGCTGTGATTCTATAAACTGTTTACATTTGTCTTCGAGCTGGTGAGAGTACTCATAGCCTTCGGGCAAAATTTCGTGAATGATTTTGAGCTGACCGATTGCAAGGTCATACTTTTGAGTGAGCACGAGATTGTTCGCCGAAATAGAGGTCTCTTTGATGATTTTTTGTTTCTGCAAACTTAATTTCGCAAATGGAGATTGATCTTTTGGCGGTGGCGGCGCGCCTCCTCCACCAAGTCCAATGTAGAGAATAATCATGACGATCAATGCACCGATGGCGTAAAAGCGAATTTTCTTTTTCTTTTCAGCATCGGCATTTTTGTAGTCGAGCCAGCTCTTAGCACCGGGGGCTGTTTTCTGCGCAATGGCATTCGGGTCGTAACGAACGGCGCCACCCGGTCCAATAGGAACTGGAAATTGAATCATCTCAAAAGGTGCTTCATATTCCATCGACGAGTTCAAAACGTCTTTCGGAACAATCATCAATCGTTTTTCAAAGTTGGGATCACGAATTTCAAAATATAGGGTTACTTGACCCACTCGAATCACGTCGCCACTGCGAAGTGGCTTCAATTCGTCGTGCGCAAGTAGCATTCCGTTGAGAGTTGTGCCGTTGGAGCTTGCTAGATCACGGATGAAAAATCCCTGTGGACTCGACGTCAGCTCAAACTGACGGCGGCTGGCTTTACGGTCATTCAAAAGTAGATCGCAGCCGTCTTCACGGCCGGCAATCCAGATTCGCCCTTCGAGTTTCAGGGTTGTCTCGGTGCCATCTTTCTCTAGCATCCGAACATGCGGAACGCCAACGGTCGCCGCCACAATACGGGTGGCTTCATCGCTGCCTTCAAAAGGTTCCGGTGCTCGATAGAGATGTGCCGAAGGATCAATCAAAGCTGGGACATTGGAGCTTCGCGGCCCTCCGGCCAATGCTTCTCCGGAAGCGACTTGAAAGTTCTGAGATTGAAGATAAACAACATTTGATTCATTGGCAGCCGTGAGGGAATGAGCCTCGCCATTTACAAAAAAGAATTCATATCCAGTCACTTCAAATTTGGCGCCGGGCTCTAACGAGACTGCTTCGGTGTTCTGGCCACCGTATTGAATCTCGCCGAACTTGGAAGTACTTTGAACTTGCCAAACTCCGCCGTCGTCATAGATGCGAAAGTGGTTTCTGGAAATTCCTGCTTCGGGTTCGAGTACCACGTCGCAGCTCGAACCTCGGCCAAAGGTATACTGGCGACCGCTTTCTAGGTCGAGACTGTGAATCTCTTTGCCATGATACCTAATCTTCAACCGAAACAACTTTTATCCAATCTCATTTGCGATTCACGTACTTTGAATTCTGAACTCACCGGCGATCGCTTGCTGCTTTTTAGGTCTCGTTTTAGTTTGGCGTATCCATGAGGTCACATTCCTTTTTCATCGCTTCGGCCTGTTTG
>JAYVND010000195.1:0-1951 GCA_043758635.1 Bdellovibrionales bacterium | reverse complement strand
CCCACAGACGAGCCCCGAGGTGTTGTATTTGAGCCCATGGGTGATATCCAACGGATCGAGTGGACCAGCCACAACTGTGCCGCCTAACCCTGCCGAGTCGAGAAGCGTGATTGGATGCTCAATCAACGCACCCATGGGATCGAGTGACTGGCATCCCCCCGCACTTCCAGTCACGCAGGCAGCGAGCTCGCTCGCCGCATTGAGCGAGTTTGCGGCGGTATTCAAAAGTCCGATACTATCACCTACAGCGTTACTCAGTTGGGCGGTCACATTGCTCCGCGAATCTGCAATTCCGACTTGTTCTAAACCTTGCATTTGAAAAACGATGATCGACCCGATGGCCGCTCCGGAAGCGATCACAATTGCCGAGCCGATCAAAGCTTCAATCAGGCTCAGTCCACTCTCACCGCGAATCATGGCTTGCTCCGATTTTGAAGCTGCTCGATCGCAAGTTTGAGCTCATGGATTTTTGTCTCGTTGAGTGCAAGTCTTTCCTGAGTGATTCGACGTGAATCTTTATATGCTTCGAGCACGATCGGTAGAATATTTCCGTATTTCAAATTCTTCGTTCCGTCCTCACGGGTCGTAACGAGTTCGGGGAATGATTTTTCGACATCTTGAGCGATGAAGCCTAAATCCTTTTGGCCTGTCTGTTTCCAGCGAAAGGCGACAGGATGAAGCTCTTCAATTTTTTCAAGAGGCCGCGGGATCTGTTTAATATTCTTTTTTAGATTTTCGTCTGATGAATAAAAAAACTGCGCCGCCGTGAGTGTTCCCCCAACGTTAACGCCAGAGCTCGAGATCGTGTTATTTCCGACGTCCATGTTTTTTTCGATCTCGACTCGGTCATACCACGTGGTGCCGAACGAGGCGATTTGGCCATAAACGTCAACTCCGGGACAAGTCGGGCCACTGCACGAGACGAGTGGTCGGCCGACCAAGAAATTGCTCGCACCCACCATAGGACCTTCAATGTGAGAGAGTGGCAAGGCGGGATCTCCGTAAACATACATGCTATGACCGAAACTTATGCTCGAACCCGTCGCGGCATTTCCGATCGCAATATCGCTTCCCGGAACTGCCTGCGATATTGCACTGTCACTGAGACCGCCGAAGTTATCTGACCAGACGGGCACGCGAGAACCTGCAGCCCCGATGACGAGCGGAAATTGATAACCGAGCGGCTTCATTTTTGAAACGGCATTGAACGCAATTAAAGTCTTCAATGCGCCAAGACCCGTGATCTCTAAGACTGAGACTTCAAAATCAGCCCTGCAAATGCCGGCGGCAGGGCAAATCGCTCTATAAAATGCCTTTGCCTCGAGTGCGCAGTTGGATGATACCGTGGTGCATGGATTTCCAAAAATATCGAAAAAAGTACGATGGCTTGTGCCATCGCCCACTAGCAAATGGCCCGCACCGAATCCGTCGTAAAGATTAAAATACTGACTCCCACTCGTGTTGCAAGTGGCGCTATTCACGCAAGCACCCATTGAAGGATTGGTTGCGCTTGCTGCAGAATTTTGTATTGCACGCGCGTCTTTTAACACATTCGCGAAATGTCTGACCAGCAGGTTATGGGTGGTTTGTGATTGCAGCACGCGTGAAGGTTTGTACTGACTCACGACAATTTGGGAGCCAACCAAGGCAAAGATGGATATCGCCACCACAATGGCCAGGACAGCCACCAGACCAGCACCGCGATTGTTTCCCAAGGTTTTAACAGTCATTGCAACTCCACTCGCTCGCAGGGGAACAGATTCTAAGCACCTGAGTAATCATCGACATAATCATCGTCGTAATTATCGTCAGGTAAATGATCAGGCTACTGTGATCAGCCCACTAAGATTAGGTTACTATGATTGCGAGGGCTAGCAACCAGAAAAAAGGCCGGTGATCTTCCATTCTGGTCACTCACCAGATGTACAGATCTTGAACAAAATGAGTGGAT
>JAYVND010000194.1:0-6307 GCA_043758635.1 Bdellovibrionales bacterium | reverse complement strand
GATCTGCCACTCACGCAGGTCGGCAGAGTTTGGATGACCTGGTGGGTGGGTGACGGGCTAGGTGGGTTGGTCGTCACGCCATTGTTGATTTCGTTATGGTCGTTGCGTGCGCAAGCTCATCAAACTGGTGGAAGTGGGGCACGATGGTTGCGGGTTTTGTCGGTTGTTGCATTTTCCTCACTCGTATTTGGTGATGTATTCTTTACTGCAACCGGCGCCGGCTATATTTTTCTGATTTTCCCGGCTTTGCTTCTAGCCGCATACTTGCTAGGTGATCTTAGTTCTCGCATCGTCACGTTCATCTTTTGCGGGCTTGCGGTCGTGATGACTGCTTACGGCAGAGGACCATTCATTTCGGCTACACTAAATGACAATTTGCTCAATCTGCAGTTGTTTCTCGCCTCAGTCGCTGTGACCACAATCACAGTCAATGGAATTCGTAGAATGGGGCCGGCGAGATTTCCAGCCATCGTTTTGTTACTCGGTTGGCTAGCCTCGGGATGTATCTACTATTCATTTCATCGGTACGAGCAAACGCGCGATGACGCCCATTTCGCAAAGGCCGTTGCAAGCTCGCGGCAGAACATTGAGACGAAGCTTGCCGAATATGGCGACGTCCTACGGGGTGGTGCCGGCCTTTTTGAAGCGGCAGAACATATCTCTGCCGCACAATGGAAAACTTATCTCACATCGCTTAACGTCCTGGAAAGACACACGGGAGTGAGCGGCCTTGGAGTCGCTTTTTTGGTTCACGATAGTGAGCTGGCTGCATTTGAAAAACGTGCACGCAAACTGGGAGCAGAAGGTCTAAAAGTCCATGGTGTGAATCCCAGAAAAATGTTGGTTCGTGACTCTGAGAACCTTGGCGATCATCTCATCATTACTTATGCCGAACCATTGGAGCTGAATTCTGCGGCGCTCGGTTTAGACCTCGCATCGGAGAAAAATCGTCGTGAAGCCGCATTTCTTGCGCGAGACTCCGGCAGTTGGACCGTCTCGTCGAAGATTCGACTCGTTCAGGATCGCGCAGGCAGAGAAGGTTTTTTGATTCTACATCCGTTTTACAAAGTCGGCATGCCCGTGACTACAATTTCAGAGCGGCGGCGAGCATTTTTAGGCGTCATCTACGCGCCTTTTGCGGCTGAAGAATTTTTTAAAAACCTCTTAGGCGAGGCGGACTTAGAGGTCGGTCTTTTTGCATTCGAAAGTCAACTCGCACCTAACGTAAAAGAAGATCCCCGCACCGAAACGAGAATCGCCGCAAAATACGATCAGACAAAGCTGGCAGATTCCTTGTTATTTAGTTCCGATAGAAATTCCAAAGAAAAATTTGATGATAAATCCGATAGAAAAGGAGACGCCTTCTCCCGTTTCGGCGCTGTCACTGAAATTCCATGGGGGCAAAAAAGTTTGACACTCGCTTGGGTGAGAACTCCCGACTTTGTTTCTTCGCATGACACGACGGCCGCCTGGGTCGGGCTCTGTGGCGCGCTTGTAAGTCTGCTTTTCTCTGCACTCGTTGCGACGCTCGAGAGTATCAACCGGCGAGCGCAGATTTTAGCGAACCGAAAAACTGCCGAGCTTGAAAACTCCGAAAGTCGTTTTCGATCCGTAGCAGAATCGGCGCGTGATGCTATTATCTCGACCGATGCACATGGCAATATTGCTTCATGGAACGCCGCTGCGACCAAGATGTTCGGTCACGTTCAACTCGATGTTTTGGGAAAATCATTGTCGGTCATCATGCCCGAGCGCTTTCGTGCACGCCACGAAAATGGAATCAAGCGAATGGAATCGGGAGGATCGATCGAAAATTCTAGTGTTATCGGTTCGATGGTGGAACTGATCGGTTTGCATGCAGATGGTCGTGAGTTTCCCATCGAGCTTTCGATCTCGTCCTGGGTGAGTGATGAAGGACGATTTTTCTCGGGAGTGATCCGTGACATTTCTGACCGAAAACGTGTCCTGAATGATCTCACTGAGGCCAAAGCAAAAACAGAGTCCGAGAAGCTTTTCAGTGAGAAACTCACGAGACTAGCGCCAAATAAAATCTATGTGTTTGATCTTCGCACTCTCACCAACGTGTACACCAATCACGACATCAACCAGGATCTCGGATACTCTCAGAACGAAATGCAAGAGATGGGCGAGGCGTTTATTCAGAAGACTATGCATCCTGATGACCTCGCTTACCTGTATGCGCATTTAAATGAATTTAATACGATGAAAGATGATGATGTCTGCGAGTTCACGGTTCGTTCTCTTCATAAAGGGGGGCAGTGGAAATGGCACGTTCATCGTGAACGAATATTCAAGCGAGATGAGCAGGGTAAACCTATTCAGATTATCGGAATTGCGCAGGATGTGAGTGAACTCACTCTGGCAAAAGAGCGTTTGCGAACTGCCCACGAAAATTTGGAAGAGCGAATTCTAGAACGAACGCAGGAGCTCACATCACTTACAGAATCGATTCCGCAGTTGGTGTGGCAAACTGGCCCGAATGGAGATTTTATTTACCTGAGTCAGAGCTGGATTCGATTCACGGGCAGCGATCTTGCGCAAAGTCGTTGGGAAAAGTTTTTGCATCCCGAAGATTGCGCGAAGGCCGTTGAGGCTTGGAAAACTTCGCTTGCAAGCGGCCACCCGTTTGAAACTGAGTTCAGATTGCGAGGGGCTAATGGTGCTTACCGTTGGTTTCTAGCACGAGCGCTGGCGCAGTCCACGCCCGAAGGCGGTATAAAAAAATGGTTGGGGACGTGCACTGACATCGAAGAGTTTAAACAGACCCGCGACTTCCAAGATACGGTATTTGAGATACCTAATTTGATGCTTTGCTTGCTCGAGCCGGACGGTCGTTTTAAGCAATTCAATTCTTCGTGGACCAAAATCCTTGGCTACAGCGATGTTGAAATGTCCGAGATTCCTTGGTCACGGTTAGTTCACCCTGACGACTTGCAGCGTTCGAAAAGCGAGGCAGCAAGAGTTTTTGCCGGTGCCACCACCATCGACTTTCAGAATCGATACAGGAAAAAAGACGGGAGTTATTTGTGGTTGAATTGGGGTTCGGTGGCGCGTGGAGGCCTGCTTTATTGCGTCGCCCAAGACATTACGGAACTTAAGGAAACGAAAGTGCTCAGAGATCAAGAGTTACAGACACGTCGCAATTTCGACCAGCTGAGGCGGATGATTGATGAGACGCCTGTTGCGATGGCAATGTTCGACATCAATATGAAGTATATTGCTTACAGCAAAACCTGGCTCAGTGATTATGGCCTCGGAGACGCAAACTTGATTGGAAGGAGCCACTATGATGTCTTTCCAGAAGTTCCTCCACACTGGCGGGAAGACCATCGTAGGTGCCTGAATGGTGAGATTCTTTCCTCGCCAGAAGAGGTGTTTGTAAGGGCAGATGATCGCAAGTCGTATATCAGATGGGCGATCCATCCATGGTACGACGACCAAGGAGCGGTCGGTGGAATCGTGATGGTAACATCGAGCATTGAAGAGCTTGTGATGGCTCGTGAGCAAGCGCTTTCGGCGACCAAGATGAAGTCTGAATTTCTAGCGAATATGAGCCATGAGATTCGAACTCCGATCAATGGTGTTTTGGGAATGACCGGGCTTTTATTGGACACTCAGCTAACTGCCGAGCAGCGGGATTACACCGATTCCATTCAACGATCGGGTGAGTCGCTGTTGACGGTAATCAACGACATTTTAGATTTCTCTAAAATTGAAGCCGGTAAGCTTGATTTCGAATGCACTCCATTTAGCTTGCGGGACGCGATCGACGACTGCTTGAAAACACTAGAATTTGCAGCCAATCGAAAGGGGCTCAAGCTTCGCTCCGAACTCTCGGAATACCTCCCGCGACTCGTGATGGGAGACCCCGGGAGAGTCAAACAAATAATGCTTAATTTACTAAGCAATGCAATAAAATTTACTTCGGAAGGCCACGTCATAATAAGAGGTGAGGTATCGAGTTCGAGCGAAAATATAGCTCGCATCCGCTTCGAGGTCGAAGATACGGGGCAAGGTATCCCCGACACGGCGCTCGACCGGATGTTTAAAGCATTTTCGCAAGCAGACGCTTCCACCCACCGCCGTTTTGGTGGGACTGGACTTGGGCTATCGATTTCTAAAAAGCTCGTCGAAAGTATGGATGGTGGAATCGGTATTCAGAAGCGAAGCGGCGGTGGGTCGATATTCTGGTTCGAGATTGTTTTAAACCTACCTACTGCCGAATCTGAGTCAGCGCTTAAAGTCGGACAATTTCCTCAAAAGCGACCTTCAGATAAGAAGTTTCGAATTTTAATTGCGGAAGACAATTCGATCAATCAGATCATAACGAAAGCAATGGTTTTGAAAATGGGATTCTCAGCCGATGTCGTCGCGAATGGTTATGAGGTGCTGGATGTTCTTCGAAATGTTCCCTACGATCTTATTCTAATGGATTGTCAGATGCCCGAAATGGACGGGTACGAGGCGACTGGAAGCATTCGCAAAAGTTTAAACTTGCCCAATCCGCTGATTCCGATCGTCGCGATGACAGCGAATGCGATGCAAGGTGACGCCGAGAAATGCATAGCTTCAGGAATGAGCGACTACGTGTCGAAACCGGTGAGTCGGGAAAAGCTTGAAGGTGTCATTTGGCGTTGGCTAACCGAAGATCGTATGCCGATTTGATGGAGGCGAAAATGGTGCGCGAGAATGGACTTGAACCATCATGCCCGTGAAGGCGCTAGCCCCTCAAGCTAGTGCGTCTACCAATTTCGCCACTCGCGCACAGTTTGGATAAGCTCAGGAAGCATTAACCAGGTAGAAAATCTTTAGTGAGGAAGCAACGTTATTGATCAGAACGGGCTCGACTGTCAACCGGCATTCAAATATCTCAGATATTTTGCACCATAGAATCAGAAAACCACAATACTGCCGACGTTTTAAGCAATGGCGGGAGCCGAGATTTCGCACCGAGTTTGCATTGTTTGCATTGGAGGAAGACTCCGAGACGAAGTTCAAATTCATTCATTTGGCCTGTCGAGCAGAGCGCCAAGCAACAGCGTCTGGCGTCTCAAATAGTTGCGCGCAAAGGCGCTAGAAATTGCCGTGCAATCACAAGAAGAGACAAAGATTTTATCAAAAAATTCGGCAACCGAAGCTCAACTTATGAATTTCGAAAGTTCCCTTTGCCAGGCGAGTGGCTATTTACATCATACTTTCCCTCGCATCATGACGGGGCGAGGGAAATCAGTGGAATCAAGACCAATCCTTCTTGTTTTCTCGCTCGCTGGCTTTTGCTCTCCGGCAACTTCTCTTAAACTCAAGGCTTATTTAACCATGCGCCGTAGTGACAAAGCATCGCGTATTGATGGGTGGTGTGCAAGATGTGTAAAAAACTTCACTTTGGCTTCACCCTATAGAAATATTTTAACCGAGCGCGCGCCGTCCGCGTGTCCTATTCTCAAGAGCGTAGGACGTCGCTCGATGAGAAAGCTGCCATGGATGGCGGCCGAGACATGGAGGTCTGGATGAAGCTCATGGAATTAGAGCAAATCACATCGGAGCTGACTGAGATGATATCTCTATTACGCTCGGAGGCGCGTCCCGAAGCTCGCTGGATCATCATGCTGAGGGTCCAGGAGTTAATGAAAACGATCGAGAAAGGAATCTGACGATGAACGAGACTTGGATGATCGCAACCTTCGGTGTCGGATATGTACTGTCGGGAGTGGCTCTGTGCGCTTATTGTCTGAATGCCTTTGCTCCACGCCGGGTGTATGCGCGAGTGACAAACGTGCGCCCGCCAAATAGATATTAGAAAAAATGCGGCCCTGATTTTTGAGTTGGTGCAAGAATCGAGGCTGTCCGCAGAGATCTCTTTCAGCACGTGTGCGAAAAGAGGGTTTGCGGCAACTTCCAGTGCGAATCGAGTGCGAATCGAGTGCGAAGCAGGGCTCAACGCTGGAAGGAAAAGTAGGATTTGTCAGGTCTTCTCCTTTCCTGACGAGTCTGAAGCGTGGCGGGCGGCGCGAGAGCGCCGCCCTTTTTGTAGCTTGGGCGCCAAGTGTGTTACATCACCGCGAAATTTCTATCTCCCGAAATCGGGGCGGCACCGGTCAAGTGAGCCACTCAGGCAGAACTCTGAGTCATCGTAAACGGCTTGCCCACGGTTGCAGATCCTAAGCAGGGTCTTGGTAAAACTGCAATCTCCCCAGCCTTACCGTGACTTTCTCTCAAGCTTCCAATACATGCATGCCCAATGAACTTAACTCCGAACTCAACTCCGAACGCATCGCCAGTCGCGTCG
>JAYVND010000193.1:0-1959 GCA_043758635.1 Bdellovibrionales bacterium | reverse complement strand
TCGGGTATCAGTAAAGTTTGCAAGCCGCATGGTGCGAATGCTGGGTGATCATACAAGGCGTCTAGAGCCAAGCTTCAACTCGGCCATTGAGTCGCGGTCGCTCTTTATCGCAATCCCTTTGGGGTTTCTTAAGACTGATCTAGAGAAAATCTTCCTTCACCATTTGCACGACACGATTTACGTCGCAGTCTCTGATGGCATGAGAGAGATGGGTCCTGAGAAGAAGCTCTCGACCTGGGAGCGCTATCCTTACGATTATCCAGTTGAGCTAACGTTTACGAATTTAGCTGAGAAGAAATTGCGAGATACGATTGCGGCTAAGACTTTCAGATCGATCAGAAAGCGCAACCTAAAGCTCGTATCAGACATCGTTGAGAGTGAGCTTGATCGGTACAAGAAGAATGTCCAGGCCGTGTTTCAAAACATCGCAGAAGCATTCTATAAGCGTGACGACAATGAAACACCGCGCTCAGCATTCGTTGATTTAATAGGCCGAGTGTTTCAAAAGACTGAATCGCAAGCTGAGACCGTATTCAGAACCGAGACGACTCGCTATTTCAACGACGCACGAGTTGCGTACTTTCAAGAGAACACTGACGTTGATTTCGTTCAGATCGTGGCGGTAACTGACGGGAGAATCTCAAACATCTGCGAGGCCCGGGACGGTTACGTCATCCCAATTGCTCGAGCTAATGAAAATCAGTTTAAGCCACCATTTCATTTTTCCTGCAGATCGATTCAATCTCCGCTCGATACGGATCTTGAGTCAGACCGAGCAATCGTTCGATCAAGTTTAGGGGTTGAGTTCGGAAAAGTTCATTCTCAGACCTCTGATTTAGATTTCACGGGCCGCAGAGCTAAACCATCGGTGCCACTGCCAAGGGGATGGACATGACTATTATATCGAGATTTTATTCCGAGGTAAGCGTTGGCAAAGCAGATGAATGTTGGAATTGGAACGCCAATAAAAGAAGCGGATATGGTCGATTTAAAAAAGGCAAAAAGCTTTATTCCGCACACAGATTTTCTTTAGAGCTAATTGGAATAAGAGTTCCAGATCACCTTATTGTTTGTCATCGCTGTGACAATCGAAGCTGTGTAAACCCGTCGCATCTGTTTGTCGGAACCAAGCAAGACAACATGCAAGACTGCCTTGAGAAGGGCAGATATCGAAACCACAATTCAGAAAAAACTCATTGTTTTAACGGACACAAGTTCGACGAAGCGAATGTAATCGGCGAGCTAGTAAATGGCAAAATGCGCCGCAGATGCCGAACATGTACAAATGAAAAACAAAACTCTCGTCGAAGGCGTCTCATGACTTACAAGGTCATGACTGAAGTCGATAAAACTTAACACGTATTAAAAAGGTGAGAAATGCAAAGCCTTAAGAGCACACATCCACACGTTAAAGAGGTTGCGTCAGGCACCGTGAGTTTACTTGCGGGCGGCGAGATGCAGCCGTCTACGAAAGTGGGATCGATCGTTAAGCCTGCACTCATCTGCTATGCGGGTGTGTTTGACGGCATGTACGGTGAGGTAAACGTCACAGACGAAATCCTCCAAGGCTTAGCCGAGCGCTACAACCGTGAAAAAGAAAACCCACAGAATGAAAACGCCTACGCGCCAATCTTAACCGATCACGTTCGTGAAGTTGATAGAGTTAAGGGTCGCCTTCTCTGTGGTCTCACGGTTCAACCCTGGACTAACCCGTCAACAAACGAGACCACCATGGGTCTCTACGGCACTCTCCGCATCGATGATCAGGATGCTCAGAAGAAGGTCGATGATGGGTCTTACGCTCACGTCTCGATCTCTTTTGATGAGGAGACGTTTGAGTTATTTGAAATCAGTTTTGTTGCTGTCGAAGCCGCAAGAGGTGCGATGGTTTTAAGTCAGAAAAATTCCCAAGGAGGAAAGATGGAGTTAAGCAAGAAATTCGCTTCACTCTCGCAGAAG
>JAYVND010000192.1:0-1965 GCA_043758635.1 Bdellovibrionales bacterium | reverse complement strand
GCTCAACTCGCGTGGGTTCTTGGAAGTCGAAACGCCAGTTCTCCAGCCGATTTACGGTGGAGCGGCAGCTTACCCATTTTCAACGATGCACCGGGCCCTCGACATGAAGCTCTACATGAAAATTTCGCCAGAGCTCTACCTCAAGCGTTTGATTGTTGGCGGTTTTGAGAAGGTTTATGAGATCGGCAAGAATTTCCGGAATGAAGGCATTGATCGCACCCACAATCCCGAATTCACGATGCTCGAGTGGTACGAAGCCTACACGGACTACATTTACCAGATGAATCAGTTCGAAGAACTTATTTCACATTTGGCAGTCTCGATCACCGGATCAACTAAAGTAGTTTATCAAGGAAAAGAGATTGATTTTACCGCTCCTTGGCGCCGTTTGACGGTCCACGACGGGGTGCAGGAGTACGCAGGCATCAATCCGCACGAAGCGACAACCGAGCAACTCTTTGCCAAAGCGCGTGAGTTGGGATCTGACAAAGCAAAGCAGGGTTCGCGCGGTGAAGTTTTGATGGAGCTTTTTGAGCTCGCAGCCGAGCCGCACCTATGGCAGCCAACGTTTGTCATGGATCACCCGGTTGATATCTCGCCGCTCACTAAAAAGCACCGCACCAAAGCGGGTTGTGTTGAGCGCTTTGAGCCGTTCGCGGCTTGCATGGAGATCGGAAACTCGTACACCGAGTTAAATGATCCGGAAGATCAGCTGAATCCCTTGAAAGAGCAAGAAGCGAAGCGCCTGGTCGACGAAGAGGCTCAGCCGATGGATGAAGACTTTTTGCACGCGATCGACACGGGCATGCCGCCAACGGGTGGAGTCGGTATTGGGATCGAGCGGATTGTGATGATTCTCACGGATCGTCCGAGCATACGCGACATCATTTTATTTCCGACGATGAAGGCGAATAAGTAATTCGGTCTGCAGATCTATTCGTAGATTTAAATCGTGGTCCGAAATTTTATTCCTAAACTGTAGTCTCAAATCGTGATCCTACATGGTTGTCGTAAATCGTGGTCCGAAATTGAATTGCTGAATCGTGATCCTAAATCGTGATCCCAAACTTAATTTGAAAATTGATCTCGGATTTAAAGTTTTGGTAAGTACAAAGAAATGGTTCCATTGATATTCGGAGCCTACGAGGTTTGATGTGAAGAGTTTGACAGTCGCAATTTTGATGATTCTGTTTGCTGCAGGTTGCGCCAACAAGCCAACAGAAACTCATGACAACCCTGAGCGCAAGATGCGCCCGGTTCCCGAAGCGGCCATCCTTAAATTGCAAGTCGGATCGATTGTGCTCGACGTGCGATCGCCATTTGAGTTCTCGACGGGCCACGTACCAAAATCTTTTAATCTCGCCTGGGACTTATTCTCCGAACGAGATCCCGCACAGCACGGCGTGCTTCAGGGCGATACATTTGCGATCACACGCAAGCTTGCGCGCATGGGTATCACGCCGAATTCGAACGTGGTCGTGATCGGCAAAGGGACGAGCGGAAACGGTGAAGAAGGCCGCGTGGCCTGGATGCTTCAGTATCTCGGCGTAAAGGATGTTCGGTTCGGCAGCCTTGCCGCATTCAAGGGGCACTTGACCACAAACGAAGTGGATGACATCGATCACGGCGTTCCGATTTGGAAACCAGAATTGAACGAAGGACTTCTGGTGACGCGCGAAGAATTTCAGGCCGCGCTCAATCAGCATGCGGCTTTGAAGCCGATGTCGTTTACGGCGGGACAGAAACCACGCATCTACAAGGTCATTGATGTACGAGACGAAAAAGACTACCTCGGCAAAGAGGGCTTCGGTGCAGCCAACCATGTGCCAAATTTCGATGCGATCAACATTCCCTGGAAGCAATTCTTCGACCCGCTTCTGCGACCCAAGTTTGACTTAATCTCGCAACTCACGTCCGTTGGGATCACGCCCGACCAGCGCGTGGTCGTTATTGGCGTCGAAGGCG
>JAYVND010000191.1:0-6328 GCA_043758635.1 Bdellovibrionales bacterium | reverse complement strand
CACAGGCCAATTGGCGGACCGATCTGTCTGAGGGAGAACTCCTCCAAAAGCTTTTTAAAAATGGACGAGGCCCGATTCCACTCGATCCGTCTGGGCACCGTAAGCGGGTGTTTGCGATTGAAGACTCCGAGCTATTTGCTTCAGGACGCGTGAAGATGTTAAAATTTATCTGGACGGATCACACGGTGAGCCAGATTTCGGGGCACGATTTTCGAATGGCGATGGGAGCGGATCTTATCCGCTCGGCGCGGTTTTCGATTGAGCGGGTGAATGGAGAAGCTGGCTCTGGGCAGTTTTCAGTTCGAGGTCGGGGCTATGGGCACGGTGTGGGGATGTGTCAGTGGGGCGCTAGGCATTTGGCTCAGATTGGGACGAGCTCTCAGTCGATCTTAGAGCACTACTACCCGAAAGCGCAATTGAGTCGAGTCGAGGCGTCGGCCATCGCTCAAGCCAATTTTATTCAGTAATGATCTAGCTTGAGATACAAAGAGTAGGCGGGCATGGCTTGAGAGATTTGAGCCAAGTGACCGGCCCGAAATGCCTTTAAAGCGCAGGGCTGCTTAGAAGGCAAAGACGACTTTCAATAAAAAGACCATCACTGCGCTGAAGATAAAGATTCCACCGAGATTTGCGTTCATCATAAATTCATCCTTTTTGCGTCCTGCAGGGGGAGCTGTCTGTCCACGCTTCATGCGAAAACTTCAGATCCTCACAAGCTCGAGTTTTCGAGTTTGCGTGCTCATGGCTTTCTTCGACACTCATTCATTGGCAAGCGAATTGTTGAAGGTAGCTCATAGCACTTTCGATAATTGAGGTTCGGAGTGTTGTTAATAAAACTTAATAGATTTGTAAGTGAGAGCCAAAGAAAATCTGCGATCCCTTGCGAATACCTACCTTCACCACTCAACGTAGCTGCGAAACAGCTGCGCCAAATCTACGTCGCAGCGATATTCGTAAGAGGTGGCTGAGACGATTCTTGTTGAAAAAACCTGCACGCGGCAACTGTTTCGACACTTAGTTTTGTCTGGCCGGTCCGTCCATCCGTCCATCTATCCAGCCAGTGCCCTAGTTTCGGTCGCCAGTCCTATCGGGATGCGAGAGTTTTGTTTTACACCCAGTCCACAACACTCGTTTACAATCCATAGCTGACAATCCATAGCTGACAATCCATAGCTAACAATCCTGAGCGGGAGCCGCATTTTGCCGACCCTTTCTGCGCAATGACCAAAATCCGTCACCGTGTAAGGCCTTCCCGGTTGTCTCAATCTGAGACCTTTTTCATTTATTCGAATGATTTCAACAGTGTGGCTAATCCTTGAAAAACCTTCAAAAACGGCATGCGGCTCGCAATAGCTTAGTGTGAGCAGCCATGGTTGGTAGCTCGGAAGAAAAGGGTGATGTATGAAAAACGTCTATAAATACTTATTCGAATCAGCCGTTGCGAGTACGCTGGCGATGTCGATGATCGGGTGTGGTGCGAATCACGCAGCTTCAACCGATGCCGCGTCGGGGCCGACATCGACATCCGGAATCTCAACCACGGTTACAACCACTACTGGAACTGGAACAGATCCATCTGTAACAGGCTTATCCGGTTCGACGGTAACGCTTACGGCGACCGGCTCAGCACTCAGTTCCATGTTTTATCAATCGCTCCCGAACAACCCGAAAAACATTCGACTCAGCCTCGACACGACACGAATTGGATCCGAAGTGACTATTGCTTACGACGCAAATGGATACACGACCCAAGCGAAGCTTGGATCAGTACATCCTTGGTCGGGGCATCAAAACTCTCAGTACAACGGCTGGACCAACGATGGGACAAGCACACTTTGGAAGGGCTTCTACCAAGATGCATACGGCACGGTGGTGGTGGTCATCGACAAAAATCAGAGCACGGGTGACGGAAACGCGGGGTCGATCGGTGGAGAGATCTACTTCCAGAACTTCCCGCAGAGCACTTATCCAAATTCTCCGTATGCTCCGCAGCAGGGTCCAACAAAGATGTGTTGGGAAATTACGCTCGGGCCATATGACTGCAGAACGTTCTTGGTTGGAGACAATGTTGCGATGAACTCGGCACGCTACCCGAACAATCGGGGTCCGAACGCAACAAGTTACTACCAACAGCTTGGTACCTTTACGGGCCTCAGCCGCTCAGCGGCTGGGATTTAAGCCGGCGCTCAGCGGCTGGGATTTAAGCCGGCGCTCAGCGGCTGGGTCTGAAGAAGAACTGAAAATGAAATGAACATTAAATTTATTTTTAAAAATTAAATCAGGAGAATTTTATGAAAACCTTTAACGCTCAGAAAATTGCACGAAACCTTGGACTCGCAACGATGGCACTCTTCGCTGCGGTGAATCTCGCAGCTTGCGGAAGCAGCGGTGGCGGGTCTTCAACAACAACGGCGGTTCCCTATTCAAACGGATTGCTTGGTGCAACCGGCGTGACCGCAGGATACGGCGGGGTCACGGGTGTTCCGGCTGGTGGAACATCTGTCGCGACTGCACTCGCAACGATGACTTACTACGGTCAACCGGCTTTGCAAATGGGACTACAATTCTACTCATACGGCTCGGGTCTCGGTGCACAAGGCTACTTGTACACGAACGTGACTTGGCAGAGCTGTGGAATTCCAGCCGGCACCTATACGGTAACGGCAGCTCAACCGGGTTCACTACAAAACGGTGTGATTCAGGGCATGGTTTTGCAAGCAAGCGGTAACTCAGGTACTTTCCAGATCGCTCTCGTGCAGGATTTCTTCACACCGTCGACCCAAGTGGGCCCGGATGGAACAACTTTCCCATACGCGCTCCAAGGTCGCATGCAGTTTGCGATCAACGGTCAAGTCTGCAACGATCAGTTGGCTTACTAAGCGAGAGTGATTCAACCTTTGAATCGTTCAGGTCCAAAGGTTCGGTGGCTTGCATGGTCAACAGACTTCTGCGGTTGAAAGTGCCACTCTTCCTTTGGAGTTTTTGAAAGTCCAAAGTTGGGTCAGGTCCCTCTGACTCAACGAGCGGTTCCACTGAATGATGATTCGAGCGAGAATTTTAAATTTGAACGAGATCGATCGACTGATCTCTTAAAAATCTGAAACTTATTTCGAATGCTTTTTCAACGGAATCGAAAATCCAAAACAATTTGAAATTAAAATTAAGCTTTAAGTCGTCGAACTTTCCTCGACTTGAATTTTGTAGCACACCCCTTCCATCATATCGGGCGATCTCATCGGATGTTGAGTTCGCCCGAGACTTTTTCTTGGCTTAAGCGCTTGCGTTTTCTCATTCGGTGGTCGTTAATCTTCGAATGGGTATGCAACTTTGGGTCGAATTTTTTGAAGATTTAGAACAGATCCGTGGTCGTTCTCGAAACACCGTGATGGCGTATCGCCGAGATCTTGAGCTGTTCGAGGAATTCTCTAAGGGAGAGCCGAATCTGGAGCTCAATGTTTCAGGATTCTATGAGTTCATGCATCACCGTGCGCTTTCGCCCCGTTCTCAGGCGCGAGTCGTTTCAAGCTTACGCACTTATTTCAAGTTTCTGGAGACTCACGGGCATCGCGCGCCTCAACTGCGTGAACTGAAAGCCCCGAAGGTCAAAGTTGGATTGCCAAAAGCTCTCGCTCCAGCGGAGTTCCGTAAGCTCTACCATGCGTGCGAAACTGACGACGCCTCACGAACCGCTCGAAATCGCCTAACACTCGTGATGCTTTATGGCCTCGGATGCCGAGTGAGCGAGTTGATATCACTGAACCTCCATGATTATCACGAAACCGATCGCTGGCTTGCAGTGATTGGAAAGGGCAATAAAGAACGCGCGATTCCTTTGACGGATCATTTGAACGGAGAGCTAAAAGCCTATCTCGAATCGGCAAGACCCCACTTGGTGATGACGTCAAAAGAAACCGGCGCTTCAATTTTGATTAACGATCGAGGGCATCGCCCATCGCGAGTCGATATCTGGCGCTGGCTCGCAGCCTGGTCGGTCAAGGCAGGATTTGAAGAACCCGTGAGTCCACACCGCTTCCGCCATGGTTGCGCGACGGCTTTGCTTGAGGCAGGCGCCGACCTCCGCTCCATTCAGATGCTGTTGGGGCATGCGAGTATTCAAACAACCCAGATTTACACGAGCGTTACGACTAAAAATTTGGTGGAAACAGTCGAAGAGCACCATCCGCTCTCTCAGCTCAAAGGCCATGCTTGATTTTGAAACCACACGGTCCGTAACTCTCGTTGATTGTATCACTAGCCATTTCATTCACGGGCAATTGGCTTCACTGGTGGATTCGCTGAATATTGCATACGTTAACCATTGCATTCACTCATTGAATCATTGATGGATTCTTTGCGTATTTGCCGGCCTTTGTCCGGCGTGCCTCGGATCTGAATTCACCCATCTCTGTCTCTCATCGTACGGAGCCAGGTTGCGGAGTTGCAGACTCATTGTCGAGTCTACGAAAACCAACTGATAGTCAAATCGAACTGCCCTTTACGTTTAGCTTCACTGGGTTCGAACAAGTCCCTTGTGATCACGGCTTCGCGGTGGGTTGGTGCTCATTTAAGGCGAGGTCTCTGTGCGAGTGCGATCGTTCATTCGAAAAAGTGAAGAGATGATTCCAGTCATCGTCGAAGTGAGTTTACTTCCTGGCCTGCCACAAATCACATTCCTAGGACTTCCGGATGCGGCATTGAAAGAAAGCATTCTTCGAATTCGTTCTGCTCTGCGCACTCAAGGTTTCCAGATTCCACAAACGTCGCAGGTCATTGTCCAACTCTGGCCAACCCATGTTCGAAAGAGCAGTCAAGGTCTGGATCTCGCGATCGCCGTGGCCCTTCTGTGGGAGACGGCTCAATTGCCTATGCCTGAGGAGGAGTTGCCGACGCTGTACGGGGAGCTTAGTTTGAAAGGCGAGATCTCAGCACCTGACGACATCATGGAGCTACCCATGTCAGAGGCTGAAGGGTTGATCACCGGGCAGTGGACGAAGGGGCTCGAATTTTCCACTCGACAAGCCCGGGAACTCAAAGGTTTGCAGGAGCTGGAACACGTGGCGCCATTGCATTTTAAGTTGCAGTTTCGACGGCCCGCGCCTCGGATGTCGACGTTTCCTCAAACAACCGCACGTCTCGCGACTTTAATTGCCGCCGGCGAGCACGCAACGCTAATGGCCGGGCCGCCCGGAAGTGGGAAATCGACTCTGGCAGAGCTTGTGCCAACATTGATGCTTCCGCCAAACGAAGTGGAATATCGTGAAGTCGCAAAGCTTTGGAAAGCGCATGGCCGTGATCTGCAGTGGCGCCCTGTCGTTCAGCCTCACCATTCCATCACACCACTCGCGATGATAGGTGGCGGCTCGACGCTTTGGCGGGGTGAGATTGCGCGTGCCCACGGCGGCGTCCTAATATTGGATGAATTATTAGAATTTGATTCGCGTGTGCAGGAGGCTCTTCGCGAACCAATCGAGAGCGGCACGCTCTCGCTCGCGCGCGCGGGCAAAATTCGCGAAGTTCCCGCACGCGTTTTACTCTTGGCGACCACGAATCTTTGCCCCTGCGGAAAGTTTGTTCCAAAGCGCGATCAAGGGCGCTGCACCTGCACGCGTGTCCGCCGCCAGCGAGTTTTGCAAAAACTCTCTGGGCCTTTTTTGGACCGATTCACAATTTTAGTTTATACGGATCAGTGGCTCAAAGAGCGCAATGAGGTGAGTTGGGAGGCGATGCAAACTGCTGTTCAACGGGCTGTGGTTTTCAGAACTTCTTCGAGGGAGCAGCTCATGTCCAATGCTAGAGTTCCGAGCGAGTGCATCGAACGCAATCTGGACGCCGCAGTGTCACTGCAACTCGCGACGCTCAATTCGGTTTCAAAACGTAGAAGGCTTGCGGTTTTGAGACTTGCTCGGACAATGGCGGACCTTGATGAAAGCGTGAACATCCGAATCAGAGATTTTGATGAGGCGGCACAGCTGACACTTGAGACCCATCGCGTGCTCGAAGAATGGCGCGACTAGTGAATCCTTCAAATCAAGACTCAGATCTAAATCATTTCGAATCTAGATTAGAATCTAAGTCATTCAGGAGGTTGGTGAGGTCTTGACGATTTTGCAGATCGCTCGTCGAATTCGCTGGCGTTCCCGAATTATCGCCTCGAATAAAGCTGTCAGCAAAATTGTACCAGTAGCGAACCGAATCGTTAGCCATGGCAAAAAATCCTTCATCCTGTCGCGTGTAGCCCGGAGGAAGGGTTGCTTGCACCATCATCGGCGCGAAGTATCCGATCGCAATACCCATGAGAATGCTACTGGTGACCTTCATGCCGATTGTC
>JAYVND010000190.1:0-6332 GCA_043758635.1 Bdellovibrionales bacterium | reverse complement strand
GAATCTGTCTGTTTCGGTCAGGTGGCGCAAACCAGCAATTTATATTGATGAAGATTTCACATCTCATCGCGTCAAATTTGTCCGCTTGCACTAAGTTGTGACTTTCACCCAGGAATCGCTGTCGGCTCGGCGCGCATGTCTCCGGCTGGCGGTCATGCTTCGAAAGTCGCTCGCTTGACTCCGTCTCCAACTTCAACGATTCGCCTTTTACCGCATTCGGATCTGCCACAGAGTCGTTTCACGCGGGTCGCAGAACTCTGCAAAGATTTGTTTGCCTGAGTCTGCAAAAGAAGACGTTTGGCTCGGTTCAAGACGGCCTGAAACAGCTAGTACTGAGACGCTCCACCGAGAGACGGCAGCGCAAGCTAAGTGCCTGAACGCTCGAGTTGGCGTCTCAGGATGATTCCTTGGCGAAGATGTGGAAGATGTGGCAATAGCCCGCCGAAGCCTGATCGTCCTGCCCGGTTCGAGCTGTGTTAGAATTGTAGGTGAAACGCGTCACATTCTAACGGAGGTGACGCTTTGCAAGCAGTTGGATGCCGATCGATGGGTGCCGGTCGAAGTGAAAAGGTTGAAATGAATAGGGCGGAAATATCCGCTAAAGGTTCAGCGGTTTGTTTGAAATTCTGAGGCAACAGTTTTGGAAGCTGCGCGCGCGAGAGGGGTGCGGAGGCAGCGGAGAGAGATTCAGAGACGGGAGCTGACTGAACGCAACGTGGAGTGGAGCGAAGCTCGCAGGAAAACTGCCGAGCCGGATACACTCAGGCGTCGAGTGACCCAAAACATGACGTTGTGAGCCGAAGCCGCTCTCAACGAATTCCGCAACAGGTGCGGGGGAGGAATTTATGAAACGTCGAATAAAAGCGAGGACCGGTCTCGTCATAAGCGCATGTTTCGCACTTCAGCTCATACCAGCATCTCTCAGCATCACTGCCGCCGCCGACTCCGCTCATGCAACGCTCTTCGCGCTTCCCCGAAATCGGCTCGCCTACTCCGATTCAATTTCTGAGAACCCGATGATTCGCGCTCAGGCGAGATTGAATGTTGATCCACTCAATTACGCGACGTTTATCAACCACCGGATCCGCGAGCTCTTGCCCGAAGAGTACAAGATAATGTCGGAGCGCATCTCGCAGGCTCTGATTGAAGAGGCCAACCGTCATAAGATGGATCCTCTTTTTCTGATGGCTATGATCGAGCATGAGAGCCAGTTCCGCCCAGATGCGCTTGGATCACATGGCGAAATTGGATTGATGCAGATCAAGCCAAGCACGGCGAGTTGGCTCGCACAGCATCACGCCGGTCACCCGACGAAGTTGTTGAACCTAGCTGATGTGGCGCGCCTCTTACGCAACCCGATCTTCAATATCCGCTGCGGCACCGCATATTTGGCATCTCTCGCAAAGTCGTTTCACAATCGTCATGAGCTTTACCTAGCGGCCTACAACCAAGGCCCCGCAAATCTGCGCGCCCGTTTGAATTCGGGCGTCGACGCCGATCGCGCTGCCGCTCGCAAATCTGTTTACTCGCTAGCGGTGATGAGCAACTACCGGATGCTCGCGCTTGAGTTTTTATCCGAGAACGAACCTCTCGCCCCTTCGCCTTTATTGGCCGAAGCCGAGCGCACCGCAATGTTGCTAGCTCGCGCCAGCCTGAACGACTTCACAAAACCGGCGCCTCTATCGGTGGCGGTCGTCAATTGAGGTTGCATGACTGTCGTCAGTTGAGGTTGCATGACTGTCGTCAGTTGAGGTTGCACTGACTGTCGTCAGGTGAGGTTCGTCAACTCAACTCAACTCGAAGACGAAGTCCACATTCAGCCCAAAGCGTTGCGGGTTGACCCGATCGGTCGCTGCAGGTACTCACAGAGCCTCAAGGGGGCACCGCAATGCTGAGTCAGCTTCGTCGACCATTGTCTCTCTCTCAATACTTATACATTTTTTCGATAGTGGTTCTCGTAAGTAGTTATTCCCCAGTGGCTATGGCCTGGGGTAAGCGCGGCCATTCAATCGTTTGCCAAACTGCGGCCTATCTCAATGCAACCAATGCACAGACAGATTTTTTAAAATCGTCGAGTTTCGATTTGGGATATTACTGCAATGTTCCCGACTTAGTTTGGAAACGTCCCGCTACTTATAAACTCGAATGGTTCAATCACTTTATGGACATGGAGCGCTTCGACCGCGGGTTCCGCAGCTCGAATGTGAAGAATCCATTCGAGGCGGATCGCGCCACGTTTGACAGAACTTTTCCGCAGATCAAAGAGACTGACGGGCGCGCATTTTGGCGAATTCGCGAATTCGATGGGCTGATTGATGACGCCACGAAAACTCTGCGCAAGAGCGATCTTTCGGAAGCCGAACGCCAAGAGACACAGCTAAATTGGATCTCGATCTCGGGATTTATGGGTCATTACGTTGGCGATTTATCTCAGCCGCTCCACGTGACTGAAAACTACGATGGCGGAATGACGAATCAAAAAGGCATTCATCATTTCTACGAAGAAGTGCTCGTGGATGAACTTTACTCCAATAGCAGAGGCAATCTTGAAGCCGATGTTGAGAAGGGCGCGCGCAAGCAATGGGCCGCATTTCATAAATCGAACAAAAACAAATCTACGCTTGAGCTCCTAATCTTACTCAGCGAAGAATCAAATAAATTCATCCCACAGGTCCTTAAAACGGATATGAAAATTGGCCGCAAGAATATCGTGAAGGCGGCGCAAGCTCATCGCGCAACGTTGCTTACGAGTTTGATTCGTGGCTCGCTGACACAAGCTGAAATTCTCTCGCGCCACTTGGGTTGGGATTTTTCGAACTCGAGTCACGGCGATGCGTTCACTCCGGAACCTGAATACATTCGCGCGCCTGACGCGAAGTCAGCGAGTCCAAACAGCGGATCCAGTTCGAGTCGCATAACTGGACCCGGCGATGACATCGGGACCGCACCACCCGCACTTACGACTGTATCTCGACCAACTCCTGCTGCGACTGCTCTCCCAGTACCCGCTCCCGCGGTGTCGCCGACATCTCAGAAGTGAAGGCTGGTGGACACGCCCACGGATCGAGCCCTGCTGCCGTTCTAGAACTCGTACTCGCAGGGAGTCTGTGGGGTTTTGGTTTCGTGGCAGCAGTGTGGGCACTTCAAGCGTGGGGTCCGATGACGACCTCGGCGCTCCGTTTTGCGCTCGCGTTGAGTGTGGGTTACGCGATCTGCTGGTTTGCCCCTGAAATGCGCAAATGCCTCACCTGGCGCAATATGAAACTCACGTTCATTCCCGGGTGCTTTTTGAGTGGCACACTGCTTTTTCAAACTTGGGGGCTGCAATACACTTCGGCAACTAAGAGCGGATTCATCACCTGCTTTTACGTTTTGATGGTGCCGATTTTGGAGCGACTCTGGCTCAAGCGACAACTTCCGCGCTTTCATTTTCTGTTTGTCATAATCGCACTCGTAGGTCTCGCGCTGATTTGTGATCTTGCAAGTCTCTGGATGCACAGAGAGACCGGCCTCAACCTGATGGCCGCGCACGAATCAAATTATGCTGCTCGCGTTGGCCTCAATATTGGTGATTTGCTCACGCTCCTCTGCGCAATTGCGGCGAGCGGACATATCTTGTGGTTCGCGTTCATTCACGAGAAAATTGAATCGTCGTTCGCCTTTAATATCTCTCAAACGACGTGGGCTTTGATCCCGGCCGCGTTTCTTGCGTGTTTTGAACATCAGCCAAGTTGGTCACAAATCACCGCACTTCCAATCGCCGGTCTCTGTGCGCTCGCGTTTGGTTCAACGCTGATTGCATTCTCTCTACAAATTCGTGCGCAAAAATCAATCTCACCGTCTCTCGCCGCTCTTTTATTTTTGCTCGAGTCCCCATTCGGCACTCTCTTTGCGATCATTCTCCTAGGCGAGCGTTTGCACTGGGACCAATGGACAGGCGCCGCACTGATTCTAGGATCGGTCGTCACGACGACTCTTTTACACCAGATCCCGATTGAGTCACCTCCGCCGGAATGACCTTGCTTACTGACCCACCTCCTACTTATCCAGCTGATAAACAAAATTTGATTTGATTTGAGACCTGAGACCTTAGACCTTAGACTTAAGACTTAAGACTTAAGACTTAAGAATCGAGAATCGAGAATCGAGAATCGAGAATCAAGAATCAAGACCAAGTGTCGCCGTTTGGGAAGGGCACGTCATTTCGGAGTTATTAAACTCCGAGCCTGCGGTCTTTCCATGATCAATAAAGCATAAACTCGCGGCGTGAATCGAGCCATGAGAGCTCATCACGACTTGCGATCTCTTCAAAGTCTTGTGGCTTAGCTCCACGATCGTCGACCCACTCGCGAAGCGATGGGCCGCCGTTGATCAAATCAAACGCGAGGCGATCTTTTTCGTACTCATAATGAAAGTCGCGCCAGATTGGATAATCCGGATGATGCTGACGGATCGCCTTAAGCCAAAGGCCGACCAGGCGGTACGGGCGAAACTGCTGATGATCGTAGCGCTTGTCATCGACGTGCACCTGAAATCCGGAGCAAATTTTGCCGGCGTGCTTTTGGAAAGTCGGCATAAAGTTGCAAGGTCGTAACTGACAACCCTTGAGCCACTCGGGGTGAGACGCAAACATCGTTTTTAAAATTGCCGGCATGTCCAGATCAGGACCGCCGAGAGTTTCGAGCGGGCGCGTGGTTCCACGCCCTTCCGATAACGTGGTGCCTTCGATTAACACAGTCCCTGGAAAGCAACGAGCCATGCTTACGGTTGCTGCATTGGGAGATGGGTTGACCCACGAAAGATCTCCGACCGGCCAACCGTAGCCCGGCGCCTGATCCGGCGCATAGCCGACCATCGCAATGACCTTGAGTTCAACATTGATTTTCAAATTTTTTTTGAACCAGAGTGCCGCTTCACCAAGCGTCAGTCCGTGGCGCATCGGAATTCCTTCGGCCGCACCGACAAAGCTCACCCAGCCAGGCTTTAAAAGAGTTCCCTCAACGGGGCGACCCGCTGGATTTGGACGATCCAAAACCCAGACTGCTTTTCCGAATTTTGACGCCTCCTCCATCACATACAAAAGAGTGGTGAGAAACGTGTAGATGCGCGTGCCAACATCTTGCAGATCCACCAAGATCACATCAAACTGCGACATCATCTTCGCCGTTGGGCGTCGGACTTCACCATAGAGAGAGTAGACCGGGATTTTATAAACAGGATCTATGTAGTCCTCGGTCTCCATCATATTGTCTTGTTTTTCGCCGCGCATTCCGTGCTGAGGACCGAAGGCAGCGGTCACCTTGAAGCGAGGATCTTGCGAGAGCGCATCCATGCTGTGCCGGAACTCCGATGTCATCGAGGCCGGATGCGCAAGCAAGGCCAATCGGCGCCCGTCAAGTTCGCCAATAAGCGAGTTGCTGGAGCCTGATTCTAAAAGACGGTCGATCCCGAGTTGGAACATGAATTCTCCTAAAGAAAATGCAAAAAACTAAATTAATTTATACGTAAAACTTTTGCGAATGTGAAAATCGGCTTTATCACCTGCGTGAGTGAGCGCCCAATACTGGCATGCGCCAGCTGCGTCTTGTGATGTTAAAACTGCCGTGAGTGATGCTTCAAGAGCCGGCGCGAGCGCGAGCTCACGAGTGAGCGTGCTTGAATTGACTAATGAAATTGATCCCGACATGCAGTATCGCTCACTGACTATGGCACCGAACAAGGCTCCGGGTTTATCGTCGGATTTGGCGCCGGATTTGGCACCGGATTTACTGCCAAAATTGGTGGCGGACTTGGCGACCAAGAGCTGCGGTAACGCTGCGGGTTCTATCTTAGCCATACCTTCACGGTAACGATCAAATGCATAGATCGCAAAGTCCCCGCTCGGCGCAAAATTAAATTCTAAGTAGAATTCAGATTCGGGTCGGCCAACGAAAAATTCGAAACAAGTCGATTTCCACAATTCGTCTTTTTGCGATCGCAGGCTTGTGGCTTGAAGTTCTGGGAGTGAGATCAATGATAAGTCTCCACTCAACTGAAAGGTAAAACTAAAACTCAACGCCGCTTCCCTTTTGATCGTACCTTTGAGCTCAAACACCGAACGTGCGCGGAGCGACCCTTTTCGGAGTGGCTCCGTCGAAAACGGGTGAAGTGGATTTAAAATAGAAAAGTCCTCTAAGCGAGGGCCTCCTTGATCAGAAGGCGCGTCACCTGAGGACTTTTTAGAAAATGAGTCCCGCATGGACTCTATTGTTTAAGGAGTTGGTACAAAAATCAAGATCGTGAGCTTCAAGTCCTCAGTTGGTCGCAGGACCTGCCGTTCAAAGCGCAGCTGG
>JAYVND010000189.1:0-6353 GCA_043758635.1 Bdellovibrionales bacterium | reverse complement strand
CGATAGCCGAGTTCTTGATAACATCATCTGCATCCAGAAAATAGGCGTGCCAAGGCCTTGGTTCAGACTGAACCTGTTTTTTAAAATTTGATTTTTTGAATTTAGAATTCTTGATTAATTTCATGTACTTAGAGAAGTGGAATTGGTTCAAAAGTGGTCGGGGAGACAGGATTCGAACCTGCGACCCTCTGGTCCCAAACCAGATGCGCTACCAGACTGCGCTACTCCCCGACGAAGAAGAACCAAGAAGATAAGTCACGCGTGGGCGGCTTGTCAATTTACGTTGGTTCTTGGCGTCACTTTTTTCCGGATATACGATCGTCTGCATGCTTCGCATCAAGGAGTCATCATGATCTCTGTTCTTGCTCGTCATTCTGCTGCTCCATTTTCGGCTTTGCGTTCAATACGTGATGCTGGATTGCTCTTGTTTTGTGCAGCTCTCGTCGGATCACAGGCGCACGCGGTCGACGATGTTGATTTCAAACCGAGTGGTGAATTTCGTGCCCGATATTTCAACGACGTCAATTCAACCGGTCTGAGTTCAGGAACGGGAGAAGGAGCCGGACAGCGAGCAGATAACGTGGCTCGCCTGACCACAAACGTACTGGCTCGCAAAGGTGAGACGCTCCAAGTATTCGGGAGTTTCGTTTACAACGTACAGTTTGGTGCGAACAATTCTTCTGATGGTTCATGGGGGAGAGCCTCGTCGAGCGCTTTGACCGAAAACAACTCGGTGATTGTCAACCGGGCATGGGGCCTGTGGAAAGTGACTAATTCAGTGGCGGCGAAAGTGGGACGCCTTGGAATTGCTCTTGGCGACGGATCGGTATTTTCAGAGAACACCTGGCAGCGAGTGCCTACCGAGCAAGATGGCATTGATGTTGTGTGGGACATCGACGTCATGAAGCTAAGATTGATTGCCATCAAGACTCACGAATATTCGCTTCTTTCAAATTTGGGATCCGGCGGAACTGGCCCTGTCTCGTCGTTTGCGACAGACCCAGAGCGCAACTTTTACGGAGTGAGTTCGGATGTTCGGAATCTCCCGGTTTTTATGAAGGTCGCAAATCTTCACGCATTTCAGATCAGCTCAGACCCAGTTGCTGATTCGTCAAGTTCACGCGGACGAGACAACTGGGAGCATTATGGTGTCTCGATCGCAGGCGAGTACGCGCATTTTGGCTATCATGTTGATGGGGCCTATCAAACTGGACATATCAGCATTTTTCAAGCCGCTAACACGACGGCATTGGCGCAAAATTTAAGCGCCAATATGGTCGATGTCGAATTGAATTACACCGTCCCGGAATGGATCAACTTCAAAATAGCACTCGGCGGCCATCGAGATTCGGGAAGTGACCACAGTGCTGCGACCCGCACGTATCAACCTCTTTACTATGATCGTCATCAATACGCTGGGTTTATGGATGTCGTAGGCTGGGGAAACTTGACTTACGGAAACCTAGTTTTTACCGTCACGCCTCGCGAAGAATTCGTCTTGGGCTTGGGCGGGTATCTGTTTTCACGTACGCAGACGGCAACAAGTGTGAACTTCGGCGATCGTTATTCAGCTTTAGCGACGGATCAGACTGCGGGTCAGTTCGATGGCTCCAGGGCGCTGATCGGCACGGAGCTGGATGGTTTCGCCGAGAGGACTTTTGAAGGAAGCTTCAAGCTTGATGCTCACGCAACGGTGTTTATACCTGGTGCCTATTTACGGGATGGAGCGAGACTGCACAATCGAACGATGGCGCAAATCTTCTTTGAGGGCACATTGCCATTCTGATGCGTCGAAGACCCGATCCATAGACCCCTTCCAGAACCAATCCGGCGAACCAACCTGGCGAACCAACCTGTAGACCAGCGAATCAGCCGTTGGTCGCCAGACTAGGCGAGGCGCCAGCCGAAATATTGATGAATCTTCGATGTCTCGAGCTGATCAGGCTTATTCTGTTAAAATGTAGCGCGATAACGCCGATATAGCTTTAGATGGAAGCTCGGCAAAACCACCTCATTTTGGCACTGATTCTGATTTTGGCGACGGCGCTCGTCGTCTCTCGCCCGGCGGGTGCATCAGGATTGATTCTGCAGTCGCAGGAGATGACGGCCCTCAATCGAATTCTAAATGCTGGCGACGCGCTCCATCGCTCCCTCGTCGCTCAAAACGAAGATCAAATCGAAATTGGAATACGCGATCTCGTTAATCAGATTGACCAGGCTCGCACGGCCAGCGGAAGCCTGAAGGCGCATGAGCGTGGCCATCTACTTTTGGTTCTCGATGCGGCCCGCGAGCAGTTCGATCAGACGCAGACGGCTTACGGCGACGAGCGAACTTCTCGGCTGATTGACGGCTTCAATCAGCTAGCAAATCTCGTCCGCGTTTATCAAGTTGAGCGCACTTACGGGATTTTCTTTTGTCCAAACGATAAAACTTCGTGGGTTCAAAAGGGCTATCACGGACAAAACCCGTTTCATCCAAAATCTATGCTCAATTGCGGTATTCGCGTTGTGAATCGTAACTAGGAGAGGCTGATAGAAATGGATCAGTTTCTCGCCGCGTTGCCAAAACCAGTGCTCGCCCTCGGGGCTATCGTTCTCGGGTTCTTCCTCCTCGTGATGTTCAATCCGCCGGCGACTGTTTGTGATTCTCAGATGGAACTCTTTCGCGAAGCCGAGCAGTCGTTCATCTATCCAATGAAGACCAAAGGTGCCGATCACCCAGCATTGATCATCGAAATGTTTGATGCTTGCCAGGTGAGCAACGACCCCGGAGGATGCTTCAATCTTTTTAAAGGTTTGAAAAAGCTTTCAGTGGATCTCCGAAATATTCCTCATCAGTGCTCCGAGACTGCCGGAGACGAAAAAGAAATCAAAGCTTGGTTGCTGAGAAGCTTAGAGTTGATGGTGCAGATTGCGTGGGGAGAAAAAGGTCCAACTTCTTATTACGATAAACAATCGTGGTTTGATTCTTCTGATCTCGCGTTGTTTTGTAGCCTTAAAAGTAACGCGTCTCAGATCCTAGGCGAAGACGCGATGAACACCTGGCGCATAGGGGTAACTCAACAGCTTCCGATGGTCGCACACATGGACAAAGACGATGTTTGGCGTAAGAGTCTTTTTTCGACCCCGTGCGACTCTTATCGTTAATTTTCTTATAAAGTTAGACCGGTTGGGAGGCCTGATTTTAGCTTGATTAGAAACCCACTACGCTCAACGCTTGAACTTTGATCCCAGTTTTCGATTTCTGCCAGCTTCCATGGAGACGAAATTCTTCATCCTGTGAGTGATAGATGACGAAGGAGTTTTCGTCGCTCTGCCCAGGGTCTCTCAGTCGTGAAATACGCCATTGATTTGAGTTCAGGCCGAACGCGGTAAGTTCTTTTAAAATCGCTCTGAGCTTTTTGAAATTTTGCACTTGCTGAATCGACATCTTCCCCTCCAGGAATAAATAAAATTGAATTATATTTTTATTTGCAGTCAACCTTTCGACCGCGCTTGTATGACGATGGGTATAGCAAGTGTAATGCCAACAGGCTGAGCGGCGCTTTTCAGAGTGAGAGTCGACTGGTTTCAGCTCACTTGTGCACTTAGGCAAACTTAACGGGATTCGGAAGGTGAACCGGCTCCGAAATCCGGATTGTGTGTCCAAGAATTAACGAGTCATCTTAGAATCCGGACGGTTTCCTGGATTGCTTCGACTTAGGTGCTCTGGCACAATTGGCGGCATGAAACCTTACTTCTACCGACTTCTCGTTGAACTCTTTGTGATTGGGTTGGTTCCACTGATTTTTCATTTTGTTGAAAATCGACTTTATGCGGGTGTCATAGCCGGCACGGTATTTATCGCGCTTGGATTCTACGTGATCTCTCCAGGGCTGCGGTCCGTCGCTGGTCGAAGAGCGCTATCATTTTGGGCAGGGCTGCTACATTTGGGCGTTTCTGCTTTTCCGCTTTTCATTTCGAGACTCATGCAGGCAGACACGAAGTTTGAAGACGTGCGGATCATGGGAATGACTGGGCCGAATTTTCACCGTTTCTCAACCGCCGTTTACACCATGATGCTAGTCGCGACGATCATTGATGTTTGTCTGGCCCACCGTCGAAGAAATGTGTCCATTCTTTGAAATAGAACCGCGTACTGACCCGGCTTGTGCGATACACCTGCTAGATCTCCGGAGCCGCTAGCAATTGCTGAAACGAAAAAAGGGCCCGCTGGGCCCTTTTTTTCGTTTCTAAACCAACTTTGCTACTCATTTCGTTTCACCGTTACCGGTGAACACTTTTAGAGAGCGAAAGGCTTTGGAGAGATCGCTTCTGGACGTTCGAAAAAATCATAAGCTTCGTTACCGGTAGGGAGCATGCCCAAATTACGGGCTTTTTTAACTGCCGCTGCAACTTTTTTCTGCTGCGCCAGCGAGAGTTTGCTGATGCGGGCAGGGGTGATTTTTCCACCTTCGCTGATGAAGCGAACGAGAGTTTGTGGGTCTTTGTAGTCAAATACGTAATCGCCTGGGAATTCTGGGCGGTATTTCGAACGCACGTTCTTTTTCATAAGGCCTTTCTTTTTACTGCCCGGTTGGCTGACCCGCTCACTGAAGAGTCGAGGAGGCTCCGGATCGAAGTCTGCTGTCAGAAGCAGGCAACTGAGTTCTGGTTCATTGAGTCCCCGGTTCAAACTAAGCACTAAAACTTGGTTCGGTCGGCTTCTCGCGCGATAAGCTCTTTATTTTCGGCAGAGCTCGTTCACCTTCGTCTCCCGTCTCAGCCTTTTCAAAGCTCTGATCATGATTTGAATCACGAGTCGTTGCTTCCTGAAAACCGATGCGTGAGGTCATTCTCACTCGACTGACTCCCCCGGCCTGACTGCTGAGTTTGCACTTGTGAAAGTGCGTCCATTATTCACCCACACATTGAATCGTGTGTAAGGCGAGAAGGGCTCGGCGTCCTTGGACGTGTCTGAGAAGGCAGCTGCTAAATCCACGATAAAGTGAGTCTAGCGGAAGACCTCAACCGAACGACGGAGGGAGGGCTGATCGAACGAGGAGTTTGATATACGACAAAAATTCGTTGCCAACAAGAACCTTTTTCCTTATACCTAATTCCTCAAATGACTCATAGAGCGTTGTAGCAAAGCTTTTCCGGCTGAGATGCGGCGCCATTTGGCCTTTTCCAAGGTGATATACACTGGAAAAACCGAAAGAGACGAGAATCTGCGCCAGCTCTGGAAAAGGACTTGGCGACAACAAAGTTTGTCTGATACAGACATCCTTCCTCTCATTCTCCGGCTCAAGTTGTGAGTTCGTTCGAAATGACCCCGTTCGAGATCTCTCTGAGGTACTCGGACGAGACAATCGAACTTGAAGTTGAATTGGTCGGCTCGACCGTCGATTTTGAGACAAAGCCGAAGCAAATTCGGCTTCAGTGCAGTTGAGAGTCGTCAATTTTTTGACCGATTGTGATGATCGGTTTTTAGTTTGGCGAGACATTTGATTTTAAGTCTGGTGCGGAGCAAGTTTAGGCCGCATGTATGAATGGAGGTCCCTGTGGGACGCTGTGAATTGAGTGGAAAAGGCCCCGTTGTGAAAAACCTCGTGAGCCATTCCAACATTAAAACGAAGAAAATCGTTCAGCCGAACGTTCAGAAGAAACGCTTGTTCAGCCAAGTTCTTGGCCAGCTCGTGACTCTTCGCGTGGCTACGAGCTCGATCCGCTCTATGGAACACATGGGTGGCCTCGATAAATATATCTTGAACCTTGACCCGTCAAAGCTCTCGAAAAGAGCGATGGCAGTTAAAGCTCAAATCAGCCGCAAAATGGCTGGCAGCAAAAAGAACTGAGGCTGAGCCATGAAATTGAAAATCCGCAAAGGCGCGCAAGTCGAAGTCATCACAGGCTCTGAAAAAGGCAAACGTGGTGAAGTTATCGCCGTGAACGAAGCAACTATGCGCATTCGTATCCAGGGCGTTAAAATGATGACGAATTATTCGAAAACAGATGGTATCACGAAATCAGAAGGCTTCATTGCTTACTCGAACGTGAAAATGATTGATGCTCCAGTTGCGAAGAAAAAAGCAGCGAAGACAAAAACAGTAAAGGCGAAAGCGAAAACTGCTTAATCTAAATTTAGGTTAATCTAACCCATTTGTTTTGAGGTTTACTTCAAAATTTTGGAGAAATAGAGGGAGAGGCTTAGCCTTTCCCTTTTTCGTTTTTAAACTCCGTTAGAGTACTGCTCTCGCACGAGATGTGTGGGTTCGCGAGTCATAGTGGAATTCGATTTTTTGGAGATTTAGATGAGATTGCTTGTTCAAGTTTTATCAGCAGTGGCTCTTATAATATCATTCATTCAGCAA
>JAYVND010000188.1:0-6358 GCA_043758635.1 Bdellovibrionales bacterium | reverse complement strand
TCTGGTGACCGGCAAAGCACTGGGCGAAAGTGAAGCAGGCGTTGATCTCAAAAAAGGAGGCGTTTGCTGCCTTGAGTTTCAAAACCAAATTGAGGGCGGGGCGGGGCGTATGAAGCACCTTTTAAGTCCTCGCGCCTTGCGCGCGCTGGCTGAAGAGTGAGCGCGACCGTTGAGTCGATTGGTAAGTCGGCTGGCCAGTCGATTCGCAAGTCGGGCAAGAGAAGCCTGTTGAATCAACGGGTCAGATAAACTGTATAGATTTATTCAAAAACTCATTTCAAAATGATGATTGCATCACTCATGCAAGCACTTAATTTTTTTTGCATGGCTTTGAATTCTTCCGATTTCAATTGATCAACGGGCACAGAAGACATTTTTAAGGTAATTTCATCTCGAAGAACTGTGATCAAAGACTGCTTCTCAAATTTTCTCGAGTATTGGACCCAGTTCGAGTCTCCATCGCAGCTCAACGTGTTTTGTAGGTCTTTGCGCATATCCGTTTCGCGGCCGCTCAAATGAATCTCACGGATCCAAGTGTAAGGATCTTCGAGCTTGAGTCCGCTCACCCGTGAATCGCCTTCGATCTTAAAATAAGAGACTTGAGGAAGACTCGGGATGGAAAGTCCGGTTCCGCGGGTGGTGATAACCGGTTGCCAAGTTTCTTCAACGTGGAAATCAACACTGAGATCGTGGACAATGCGCGAATTCATGTCATAGGGGTCGACTGTCCAATGTCGAACTTTATTCGGATCTGCCACTGATTTCAAAAGCGCGTAATCCAGATTTGGCTTGGTGTAGCTCAGTCCCCAGCCCGTTAAAAAAGTCGCCGACTGCCCATTCCAATCCAAGTGGTCGTCCGCGCTCAATAGGTATTCCGCACCAAGTCTTACTTTGCTCGTTGCTTTCGAAACTCCAGCACCGACGGTAAGGAGTGGCGTGTGGGAGAGTTTTGCGCCACCGGGAAAAAGAATCAGCGCGGGTCGATCCTCGATATCGTTGTACATCCCTTGAGCATTGCTTGAAACATTCGTTGGATCGACCCAAAAGTCGTGACCATCTTTTTGAATAAAACTAATCGCATGATTAAAATCGAGAACGGGTATTTTCGATGGGAGTGATGCTAAATACCGTTCGCGGCGAATCAGTGCCGCATGAGTTTCAAATCCCATGAATCGGAGGATCGCATTCGCCGAGGTCGAGAAGTCTTTGCAGTCACCATAGCCGGTGTCTGAAATTACTTGCAGAGGGCGCGGGTAATATCCACCGTCCACCCGTCGCCAATCACCAACATAACGAACTTGATCCTGAAGCAACGATGTCACGAGATTGATCTGTTCAACGGCAGTCTTGCCAGCGGCTGCTTTTTCAGCAATTTTTTTGAACGTCTCTGGCAGCGGACCTGTGATTTCGGATTCATAGCGCTGGATCATTTTTTGTGGAACGTCTTGCCAGTGCTTAAATGTGCTTACGCCTACCCAGGTGTAGGCCGCTAAATCCTCGACCCCATTCTCTTCTTCGATCACGGCCTGATAAATTGGTTTTTTCAATGCGACTGAGAAATCGTGTTCAGAGGCGTTAAACTTTAAGTTATGATCAGGATCATGAATTTCGGTGCTGAGCGGAAGTTCGGAATGCAGTTTCAAATTCCATGCTTTTACGTATTCGTTATGACCAAGTGGAAACCAAAGACCAAAGTAGTCCGGGATCACGGCTTTGTCTATCGTTTCATAAACTAAATGAATACGAGATCCAGATTTCAAATCTGAAAATGGAATGGTCACTTGATTGGTTTGATCAAATCCTGGACCACTCGACGCGAGTGGTTTGTCCTCGATATCGGTTTTTTTCACTAGGGTTCGTTTGAGCGTCTTTCCATTGCCATCGCGATTGAGTGAGCTGGCTTCAATAACTTTAAGTTTCCCGGATTTTGCATCGTAAGGGATTCGGTAGAGGCCAAATTCGTTTCTAGCCTCGTCTGTCAAAAGCTCAATCGTGATATCAAAGTGGGCGAGAATCTTGCCATTTTTCTGAATAGTGTAGGTGTCAGATTCAGTTTCAATGGAGTAGTTTGCATTTTGAAAAGGAGCCCAGCGGGCCTGGGCAGTTGATGCAGCAAGAGCCACAAGGGACAACAAAAGCGGGTATTTTTTCATCGAGTCTCCGGTTGGAAGATCATTCTCATTTACGGCATTACAACACGAGTCCGTTGGCGCTCATGTCGCGTTGGTTTCCCACTGCTTTTAAGCGGAATGGAAGTGAGAAAATGCAGTTTGGGCTAACAGAATTATCGCGGCGATTGGCACCAGAAGAAAAGGGGAAAATCTCATTGCTTGAAGAGACTAGCCGACATAGAAACTGGATTCGAAAAAACGAGTTTTTGAGCGCTGGAGTGGTCATCATGCGAGCTAGCCTTTTTGCCCGTCACCTGAATTTGCTGTCACTTATCTTGATCTCATCTCTGTGGATAGCCGCGCTACCTAATTTTGCGATGGCCGACTCCTTGGCGGATCTATTCTCGGCGGATTTGGTGAAGAGCGAAATCGCAACGACTCTTTTGATGAAGGACCTGGGGCTCATTGATCGCTCGCGGGCGTCGGAAACTCATCGAGCTCTCACGAGCGACGGCATTTCAGATACGGTTGAGGTGAATCTTCATCAGAATCTCGTGGGAGATATTCATCTGCTAGTCAAAGGGCCGCATGGCTTTCTGGATTCGGGCAGCCGCTACATCACTTTGTTGGTGGCATCTGGAATCTACACGGGCAAAGACAGCATCGCGCTCTTGTCGCAACTTCCAAACGTAATTTTGGTGGGAATTGATTATCCCGACACAATTCAGAAAGTTCTCAAAGATCCGCAAACGGCGTTTCAATTTTTGCGTCGCACTCCCGGCGACATCGCGCTTTCGCTTGAGTGGCTCTCTCGGCAATCGTGGGTTGAAGCGCGTGGCCCGTCTGCACTGGGCGTGAGCCTTGGCGGCCTCTTTCTTCCGGTAGCTTTACACATGGCTCAGCGCCTCGGGGTGAACGTTCCGCGCAGCATTTTTGCTTTCACGGGTGCAGATCTCGTGACCATTGCGGCGAATAACTTAAAAGATGACGTGAGCTCCGACATGATGCCGACAGTATTGAGATTGATTTCGGGGCTCACGTACTTGGATGATCCGCAAATGCATTTGCCGTTTCTTCGGGGCAATCACCTAGTGGTCCGCGCCGATGCGGATCTGACGATTCCTTCGACGTCGACGGATCGACTGTTTGAGTTGCTAAATGGTTCAAAACAAAGTGTGACATTGCACGGTGGGCATATCAATAGCCACACACCTGAACTCATCACGGGAACAGAAAATGCAATTTTGAACTGGGTCGGCAACGGCTTATAGAGTTGCCGCGTGATTCAAAAAGTAGAGGTGAAGGCGAGGGCAAAATTGACCGTCGCCAAGAAGCCCATGAAAACTTTTGATGATTTGTCTTGCTCGGCAAGAGCCGAGTACACATTCAGTGCGCCTAGCCCCAAGTGAGAGTAGAAGCTGATCTTGCGAAGTAACTCGCGCCGTTGCCGCTCGCGATCAAGATAAGACTGCACGAGCGCGGTTTTCTGATCGTCACGAATCGTGCTGTTTTTTAACGACTCATAAAAAGAATCATACTCGCTGCTGTCAGCAAGTTTTGCGACGCCGTAACCGACTGCGGCAACTCCCACACCCTGAGCAATTCCATAAACAAACTTAGTTGCGGTGTCATTTGTCGAAAACGGCGCAATCAGACTTCCGACCGTCACCAGCGATCCCGAGATCACGTAACTCACGCCGGTGCGATGCTCTTCTGAACGAAGATCACTCATGGCTTTATCAAATGCCGACCAGTCTTTGGCGTCATACGCAGCCTTATGAAAGTCGATATTGCGTGCGCGTTGATCTTTTGCGCGCGGCTTCACCACTTCACGGTCGGCATCCACGTGTCGTTCGTTAGTTTGATCACGGCCCTCGGTCATATCTCCAAGGTCCGCATTTGCTTGGAAGGAAAACGGGAGGCTTAAGCTTAAAAAGCAGAGAAGGGCTGAAACGCGCCTTACTAAATGCAGGAGCCGGCGCACCCGTAAGACCTGGTGTCTGGAGAATCGAGAGACTGCTGAAATGGAGAGTTTCATTTTTCTCAAAACTGCACCCCCACCGTCAAATAAATTTTTCGCTCAATGAATTCGTCTCCAATCGTGTCTTGCAGAATCTGATTCGCGTAAGACACGCCAACGCTCCAAATATCGTCGGCTACAAGAAATCCGAAGCCAGTGGCATTGTGCGCGGCGCTTCCCATGATTTTCAGAATCCCATAGCGGTACGATGCACCCAAGGTCAGTGCCGACTGGGAATTTTCTCGGTTGGAATCGAGAAGCATATCAAGCCCAAGGCCGAGATCGCCCCAACTGTGTTGAGGTGCAACGGCCACATCAAAGTGATATTGCGGAAGCAGTGGAAGGCCTGCAATTCCGTGATCTGTGACTCCCGCATTCATCATTGAAATTGAAGCGCTCGGGTTCCAATCATTCTGAGGGGCGTACATTAGACTGGGCTCTAAATAAATAGAGTTTTGATTAGCTGGACGGAGAATTCGTGCCGCGTCCTCGGTGAGGAGATCAGTCACATAAAAATCGTTTGTCAAAAAACGGCGGTGCAAGTAACGAACTTGCGTACCCCAGTACATGTCTTCACCAAGGTAGCTTCCAAATTGAACGCGCGCCGATTCTCCGACCGATGCGAAGAGTTGAACACGGGGAAGTGAGCGATTCTGAAAAAGCGTAACATAAGAGATTCGGAGTGGAGTGATTTCCACCCCGTAAGTGCGACCGAGGTAGCCAGCATTCAGAGCGCTCGTGAGCTCGGCAGTCTCTTGATGACTAAACAGATCTTGTACGACTTTTGAACTGGCGTTCCCGTTGACGAGGTCGGCAACATCTTTGAGATAGCCGACGTTATTTCCTAAAAACATTTGCGCACGAAAGCCAGCACTTCGTTCCTGAGCGATGTATCCAGGATTGCAGGGCAGAATGTCCTGCGCGTCGGCGAATGCGAAGCAGCTTTGACCGAGCGATTCGATCGCAACGCCAGATTCGTTTCCAACAGATGATCCTGGCAGACCAGAAGCATTGGCCATCGGAAGAGAGACAAGCGACGCGAGGGCCGCCGCCAGCAGCAGTTCCAGCATCAATCGACACGCGCGACGGCTGATCGAACCATAGCTCACCGGCATGGCAAGCTATCCTTCACATTGGTGAGGGAAACAAAGAGTTTATCGGATTCGTGAATTTGCGATTGAAGCGCCTTAAACTGAATTGCTTGACCTGGATACGCATACGTCAAGTCGTCGGCCATCGAAAGCAGATGGTCTCGCACATCAATAAGAAGCTCGGCAAATGAGGTTAAGTTCTCGTCGCAAAGACTGTATTTCGCTTTCGCCCATTCACTCACGCTTGGAGAGATATCCTGGAATTCCGAGCGCAACACAATCACCGAGAGCACGGACCGGTAAAGGCGTGAGCCCGGTTGAATGGTGCGCGACAAAATTGAAATCGCTTGCGCTAAATCGCCACGTCGTTCCGCTGGCACATATGGAATTTGTTTAATTCGGTCGATGATTGAATTGAGCTGAGTCAGGTTGACATTCAGGTTCTTGAGAAATTCGACGGTCGATTTTGGGATGGCGGGAGAAACAGTCGACATATCGATTGAAACGGGAACAGAATCAGACTTTGTCTGTGGTGCTAAGATCAATCTGTCATAACCAATTACAAAGCCCCAAAAGTCTTCGACCTTGATTCCGGCTCGAGCAGCATAGGCTGACGCCAGCGTCGTGATCACTTTGGGATCATCTTTTGGCGCGTGCTCACTCTCCAAAACTGCAATGGCCTCGGTGTATCTACCCTGATCGATAAGTTGAGTTGCAGTTTGAAGCGGTGGGGCAGCATTTTCGCCAGACTTGCTTGCCGAGCAATTCACGAGAGTCGTGATTGCAATGAGGCTAAGAGCTACGTGAAATAATTTTGCCATCTTCGCCTTCTTGCGCCGCCACTCAAGCAAAGAGCGATTGGCTCAAAGCTTAAAAACGGATCGTGTCATGAGAGGGCGAAATTTAACACTTTAGGAGAAAGGCTTGGGTTTTAATCAGGCTGCGCAAAAAGAATACAGCGGTTTCTGAAAAAGAATACAGTCTCACGTTGCGAGCCCTCGATGTATGCGATCTGACCGAGGGATTTTAAGAGAGAGGGCAATGCACTTGGAGGGAGAATCGGCCTTAGAATCTGACTCGGTAACGGCACCTCTAACGGCAACACCAACAGCGATGGAGCTAGTTTGCAAATTTCA